>JAFAMS010000197.1 GCA_019233165.1 Vulcanimicrobiota bacterium
AAGTCCAGCTCGTAAACCGTACCCGGCTCGCGCGCTTTGAGCTGCGAGGGCGAACCTTCGGCGACGATCTTCCCCGCGGAGAGCATGCAGATGCGCTCGCAATGCTCGGCTTCTTCCAGATGGTGCGTCGTGACGACGATCGCCGTCCCCATTGCCGCGAAGCCGCCGATGAGATCCCAAAGCTCCTGGCGCGCGATCGGGTCGACGCCGGAGGTGGGCTCGTCGAGAAAGAGGATCGTCGGTTCGTGCATCACAGCCGCGCCGAATCCGAGCCGCTGTTTCCATCCGCCGGGGAGCGATCCGGTGATGAGCCGCTCGCGTCCGGCGAGATCGCACGTCTCCAGAACCCATTGAATCTTCTCTTTACGCAAGCCGGACGGGATCCGGTAGACGCCGGCATAGAATTGAAGATTCTCTTCGATCGTGAGATCGTCGTACAAGGTGAACTTTTGGCTCATGTAGCCGAGCTTGCGGCGCAGCTCGGTCGAACGAAGATCGCGCGCATGCCCGGCGAGGTTCACGGAACCCGAGCTCGGCTCGAGCAGCCCGCAGATCATCTTGATCGTCGTCGTCTTCCCGGCCCCGTTGGCGCCGAGGAGCCCATAGATTTCGCCGTAACGCACTTGAAGACTGACGTCGTCGACGGCCGTAAACGTACCGAACCGTTTGATGAGATGCGTGGCGTCGATCGCGATTCCGGTCGGCGCCGGCGACGCGGAGTCGGCGCGCGGGAACGAAGGGACGCGTTCGGGTGCGTCGCGTTCCTCGCGGAGCTCGGCGACGAAGACGTTTTCGATCGTCGGTTCGCGCACCGAGTAGGTCGCATGGACGCCCGCGCGCGCGAGATCGTCTTGGACGGCGACTTGTGCGCGCGCCGGATCCGCGGTGAGGACGTCGAGACGGTCGCCGAACAGCTGGATCTCGGCGAACGCGCGATCCCCGCCGCGCATACCCTCGAGGAGCGCGTCTGCGGCACGCGGATCGTCGACTTGCACTTCCAGACGCATGAGGCCGAGATCGCGGCGCAGCTGGTCCGGCGTGCCGACTTTGCGGAAGCGTCCCTCGATCATCAGCCCTAGCCGATGACAGCGCTCGGCTTCATCGAGATAAGGAGTCGCTATGACGACGCTGACGCCGGAGCCGGCAAGACGCGCGACGATCCGCCAGAATTCCCGGCGCGAGACGGGATCGACGCCGGTCGTCGGTTCGTCGAGCAGCAACACCGCCGGCTCGGCGATCAGCGCGCAGCAGAGCGCAAGCTTTTGCTTCATCCCGCCCGAAAGCTCGCGCGCGAGGCGACCTCCGAATCCCTCGAGGCCTAGCAGCGTCAAGTAGCGATCGCGGCGCTCCCCAAAGGCAGCCGGGTCGACGAGCCGGACGTCGGCGACGTAGCGAAGGTTCTCGTCGACGCTCAGATCGGGATAGAGCGAAAATTGCTGCGTGAGGTAACCGATTTGCAGGCGCGCTTCTCGTGCCGTCTTCCCAAGGACGTTGACCGTGCCCGACGAGGCGTTCATGATCCCGGCCAGGATGTGGAACGTCGTCGTCTTCCCCGCGCCGTCGGGTCCGATCAGTCCGAAGATCTCACCGCGCCGAACCTCGAACGAGATCCCTTGCACCGCCGGACGCGTTCCGTACGATTTGTACAGGTCGCGGACGTCGATCGCAATCTCGGCGGCCATCAGCGGCCGGCGGGCGAGAGCTCGATGTCGGCGTCGGCCGGCATCCCCGGCTTTGCGTTCCCTTGCGGATCGTCGATTGCGAGCCTCACGCCGAAGACCTGACGGACGCGATCCTCGCGAAAGTAAACGTTCTCCGGGGTAAACGAGGCTTGCGCGTCGATCGCGGAGACGCGTGCCGCGACCGGAACCTTCGGAGCGCTGTCGAGGTAGACGCTCGCACGGTTCCCAACCCGCACGCGGCCGATCTGACCTTCGGGGACGAACGCGCGCAGATAGACCGACTTCGGATCCAAGATCGTTAGCACCGGTGCTCCTTCGGCGACGATCGCGCCCGGTTCGGCGGCGCGGACGGTGACGACGCCGTCGAGTGGGCTGAAAACTCGCAAGTCCGAGACGTTGCTCGCCACGGCGTCGCGCTGCGCGCGCGCAGCGATCGCATCGGCCTGCGCCATCGCGGTTTGATCGCGAGCCTGTGCGATCCGCCGTTGCAGCTGCGTCGTCTGCGACGCGCGGATCGGCGGATTGAGCGCCGCCGATTCGGCAAGCTGCAGCGTGCCGCGCGCGGCTTGCACCTGGCGGGCGGCCGCAGCCTGCGCGGCCCTCCGCGCGGCGAGAGCGGCGCGCGCGGTCTCGTACGCCGAGCGCGCGTGGTCGAAATTGTCTTGTGAAACGTCGCCGCTCGCAACCAGTGCCTTCGCGCGAGCGAAATCGACTCCGGCGATCTCAGCGTTCGCGCGCGCCTGCGCGACATCGGCGGCGCTCTGCGCGAGCTGCGCCTCGGCGGCGGCGAGCTGACCGCGCGCTTGTGCGATCCGGCCGCCGGCGTCGATCCCGGCTTGCCGTTCGCTCAGCGTCGCTTCGTGCAGCTGACTTTCCAGTGCGCGCCGGTTCGCTTCCGCTTGCGCGACGTTCCGGTCGGCTGCGGCGACCTGTGCGGTAGCCTGACGTAGTTGTGCGTTGCGCGTAAGATCGGTCGTGCGCAGGAGAAGCTCGCCGCGACGAACCAGCGCACCCTCACGGACCGCGATGTATGTGACGCGTCCCGCGACCTTGGGGCCGATTTGCGTCTCGTATCCCTCAATTCGTCCGCTGGCGCGAACGACGTTCGGATTGGCGCTGCGCCCGCGGGCGAGCAGCACGACCGCAACGGCGAGCGCGGCGACGACCGCGACTCCGATGACGATCGCGCGGAGAGCTCGGGGCGGCATTACGGATCAAAGTACACGGCGCCCGCTTCCAGAACCTGGGAACGGGTGAAGAACGCCACGAGGTATTTGCTGGTAGCTCTCCGATAATGCAAGCAGAGAGCCGCACGAAACGGAGGTTGCTTATGCCCCTCTCCAAACGCCTCGTTGCCGAAGGCTTCGGCACGTTCTGGCTCGTCCTCGGAGGGTGCGGAAGCGCCGTACTCGCGGCCGCGTTCCCGACCCTGGGGATTGGCTTCGCAGGCGTCGCCCTGGCATTCGGTCTGACGCTGCTCACGATGGTCTATACGATCGGGCCGATCTCCGGTTGTCACATCAATCCGGCGGTCACGATCGGACTATGGGCGGCAAAACGCTTTCCTGCGAATGAAGTCATCCCATATTGGGCCGCGCAAGTCATCGGCGGATTGGTAGCCGGCGGCGTCCTGTTCGCAATCGCGATCGGAAAAGCGGGGTTCGACGTGCACGCGGGGTTCGCGAGCAACGGCTACGGCGCGCACTCGCCCGGCGGCTACGGGATGCTCTCCGCAGCGCTTGCCGAGATCGTGCTGACGTTCATGTTCCTGTTCGTGATCCTCGGCTCGACGGAACGCCGCGTCCCCGCCGGATTCGCCGGGATCGCGATCGGGCTGGCGCTGACGCTGATCCATCTCATCAGCATCCCGGTCGACAACACGTCGGTGAATCCCGCGCGCAGCACCGGCGTCGCGCTCTACGCGGGCGGCGATTTCATCGGACAGCTCTGGCTGTTCTGGATCATGCCGCTTATCGGCGGCTGGCTCGCAGGATACTTGTACTCGGCGCACTTCGCGCAGCCGCCTGAAGAAGTGCTGGAACGAGAGCGGCTCTCCCGCGAGGGATAGCTCGGAACCGAAACGACGACCGCGCCGCAGCGATCGGTCCGCCAGACGCGCACGTGCGCGGCGAAGAGGGCGGCGAGCGTTTGCGGCGCGGGATGGTGGTAGAGGTTGTGCCGGCCGTCCGAGATGACGGCGTCGCTCGCACCGACCGCGCGGAGAAAGGCAGCGCTCGAGGCATGGCGGCTTCC
>JAFAMS010000307.1 GCA_019233165.1 Vulcanimicrobiota bacterium
CTCGTGGCCTATGCCCCGGGGCGCATGAAAGCCGCCGCAAGAGAAGGGCGAGACACCTCCAGCTAGCGGAGCCAGTGTTTCGTCTTTTTGGTGTGCCCGAAAACTCCCTGGCGCGCTGACCGTATCGACGAGTTGACGACCCGCAAAGAAAGAGAGTAATGGCGAAGACGACGGCTCCGAAGTCCACACCGAAGAGTTCAGTAGAGGCTGCCCCGCCGAAGGGTGCAAGGCCGAAAACGAAGCGGGCGAGCCTGATTTCAAAGGCGGGGGGAGACGGGAATGGCACCTCCACCGTGATGCCGTCGACGTTCCCCATGCCGACCGGCGCTTTCACCATCGAACAACACCCCGAGCCGGGACCGAAGCAAGAACGCCATTCCTTCGCCAAGATCCCGCACGTCCTCGAAGTGCCGAACCTTATCGAGCTGCAGAAGGCCAGCTTCGACTGGTTCAAGACCGAGGGTCTGGCGGAAGCCTTCGCCTCGATCTCTCCCATCAAGGACTTCACCGGAAACCTCATCCTCGAGTTCGGCGAGCACTCGCTCGGCGAGCCGAAGTACTCGATCGAGGAGTGCCGTGAGCGCGATATGACGTACAGCGCCCCGCTTCGGGTGCGCGTGCGGTTGATCACGGCGGAGTCCGGCGAAATCAAAGGCATCCCGGATCAGGAAATCTTCATGGGCGACTTCCCGCTCATGACGGACAAGGGCACGTTCATGATCAACGGCGCCGAGCGCGTGATCGTGAGCCAACTCGTGCGCTCGCCGGGGGTCTACTACAGCCAGGACGTGGACACGAACGCGCGCCCGACCTACAACGCGACGATCATTCCGAACCGTGGCGCCTGGATCGAGTTTGAAACCGACAACGGCACGAAAAACGACGAAACCGAAGGCACGATCGGCGTCCGGATCGACAAAAACCGGAAGATCTACGTCTCCACGTTCATCCGCGCGCTTTCGCGGCCGGATCTGGGGTGCGACTGGGAGAGCGACGAGGCGATCCTGCGCCTGTTCGACGACAGCCCGCTCATTCGCAACTCGATCGAAAAAGACCGCGACATCAAGACGCGCGAAGACGCGCTCAAGGAGATCTACAAGAAGCTCCGCCCGGGCGAGCCCGAGAACGCCGAAAACGCCGAAAAGCTTCTGGAAGGCCTATTCTTTGACGAGAAGCGCTACGATCTCGCGGGCGTCGGCCGGTACAAACTCAACGGCAAGTTTCACTATCGCATTGAGAACCGCGACGTGGACGCGCGAGCGGAGCAGCCCTACGTCGTCATCGACGAATACGCGGATGCGGGGCTGCAAATGCCGGAGATGTCGGCCAAGTGCCTGACGCGCGCCGACATGGTGGCGGTGATCCGGCGGCTCATCAAGGTCGCCGGCGGCATCGTACCCAAAGACGATATCGACCACCTCGGCAACCGCCGCGTGCGGTCGGTCGGCGAGTTGTTGCAAAACCAGTTTCGCGTCGGGCTGTTGCGGCTCGAGCGCGTCGTCCGCGAGCGCATGACCGTCCAAGACATCGAAACGGTCACTCCACAGGCGTTGATCAATATTCGGCCCGTGGTCGCTGCAATCAAAGAGTTCTTCGGCTCGTCGCAACTCTCGCAGTTCATGGATCAGACCAACTCGCTGGCCGAACTGACGCACAAGCGCCGGCTCTCCGCGCTCGGTCCCGGAGGCCTGTCGCGCGAACGCGCCGGGTTCGAGGTGCGCGACGTCCACCACTCGCACTACGGTCGCATCTGTCCCATCGAGACGCCGGAAGGGCCGAACATCGGCCTGATCGGCTCGCTCGCGACCTACGCGCGCGTCAATAAGTTCGGCTTCATCGAAACGCCGTATCGGGTCGTGCGCGACAGCAAGGTCACCGACGCAATCGTCTATTTGACGGCGGATCGCGAAGACGAGTACATCATCGCTCAGGCGAACACGCCGGTGGACTCGGAGAGCGGCAAGATCACCGCGGACTCGGTCGTTTCCCGCTATGCGGAAGAGTATATCGAAGAGCCGGCCGCGCGCGTGCAGTTGATGGACGTCTCGCCGAAGCAGATCGTCTCGGTCGCCACGGCGCTGATTCCGTTCCTGGAGCACGACGACGCCAACCGCGCGCTGATGGGCGCGAACATGCAGCGTCAGGCGGTACCGCTACTGGCGCCGGATGCGCCGATCGTCGGCACCGGCATGGAGTACCGCGCCGCGAAGGATTCCGGCAGCCTTATCGTGGCCCAGGAGGCCGGCACCGTTACGGCGGTGGACGCGCACGCGGTCACGATCCGAAACGACGAGGGCGTCGAACGCGAGTACGAACTCTTGAAGTTCGTGCGCAGCAACGCCTGCACGTGCATCAACCAGCGTCCGATCGTATCGGTCGGCGACCGCGTAGATGCGGGGCAGGTGATTGTGGACGGCCCGTCTTCGGATCAGGGCGAACTCGCCCTGGGGCAAAACGTGCTCGTCGCGTTTATGCCGTGGGAAGGGTACAACTACGAAGACGCGATCCTGATCAGCGAACGCATGGTCAAGGAGGATCGCTTCACCTCGATTCACATCGAGGAGTACGAGTGCGAAGCCCGCGAC
>JAFAMS010000510.1 GCA_019233165.1 Vulcanimicrobiota bacterium
TCGTCCCCACACGCGCCGCGGTCGCCTCTCCGCGCTCGCCGAAAAGCGCGTCCTCGACTTCGGGAGCGTCGGGGACCATCGTGATGACGACGTCGCTCTCGGCACCGACGGCCGCAGGGTCGGCACGCTCCACGACGCCCTCTCGAACGAGCCGCTCGAGCGGCGCGCGATTGCGGTGAGCGCACGCGCGGACCTCAAACCCCTTGCGGCGCAACGAACGCACCATCGGCTCGCCCATCGCGCCCAGGCCGATGAAACCGACGCGCTTCTCCGCCTGTATCTGCACCAGGCCAGTCGTTCGCACGTTCGATGAGGAATCATCCCGGTATGGCGACCGTCGCCACGATCCGCGCGTTCATCCGCCTTTCTCGCCTCAAGTTCTTGCTCGGCGGCTTCTTGGGCTTTGGCCTCGGCGCTGCGATCGCGCATTTCGACGGCGTCCCGCTCGGCTGGCTCCTTTACCTCCACGGGCAGGTGATGGTCACCGCGTTTCATCTTATGGTGCATTACGCAAACGATTATTTCGATCGCTCCGGCGACGCGGTCGCGACGCGCACGCCATGGTCCGGCGGTAGCGGGGCGCTGGTCGACGGCTCGCTCGAGCCGCGGACTGCGCTCGGGGGAGCGCTGGCGTGCGCGGCGATCGGGCTCGCCGCCGCCGCCGCCTTCGCGGCCGAAGGGAAGCTGCTCGTTGCGGCGATCGGTCTGGCAATCTTCGTATGCGCTTGGGCGTACAGCGCACCACCGCTGCGGCTGCTGGCGCGCGGGTTCGGTGAGTTCGACACGGCGCTCGTGATCGCGATCCTCTTTCCGCTCGCAGGGTACGCGACGTTTGCCGGTACGCTCGGAGCGCGCGCGCTCGTCAGCGCGCTTCCGTCGGCCGCGGCGATGCTCGTGCTCATGTTCTGCGTCGAGTATCCCGATGTCGAAGCCGACGAGGAAAACGGCAAGCGCAACTTGGTCGTGCGTGCCGGACGGTCGAGGGCGCGGGCCTGGATTTACGCCGCGATCGTCGCAGCCTATGCGGCGACCGCGCTCGCCGTCGTGTTCGGCGGCGCCTCGACGATGGCGATCTTTGCGGTGCTGACGATCCCGCTAGCCTGGGGGATCGTCGAGCAGCTCGCAGCCGGCGAGTTCGGGGACGCCCGCTCGGACGCCGAGCTTGCGGCGCGCGGCGTCGCCTTCTTCGTCACGACGGTCGCCGGCTCGACGCTCGCTTACGTTGCCGTCCTCTAGGGCGACCGACCGAAACGAACCGTTCTCGGCGGCGGTTTGCAGAGCCGGAGGACGAAAACGATCGAAACGACGACCGAGCTGTCGGACCGAGTCGAGCGGGCCCTGGCGCGCGTGCGGCCCGCGATCCTCGCCGACGGCGGCGACGTGTGGTTCATCAAAGCCGAAGACGGCGTCGCCTACGTGCAAATGCTCGGCGCGTGCGGGAGCTGCGCGATGTCGACTGCGACGCTCAAACAAGCGATCGAACGCGCGGTTCTCGAGGAATGCCCCGAGCTGCGCGCCGTCGAGCAGATCTAGGCGCTTAGCTTGAACGGCCCGGCGCGTTTGAGGGCGCTCGGGATCGGGTGCCCGAGCTGCGCTTCGAGCCATTTCGCGACGGAGATCAAACGATCGAGGTCGATTCCCGTCTGGTAGCCCATGCCGTGCAGCATGTAGACGAGATCTTCGGTCGCAACGTTCCCCGTCGCAGCCGGCGCAAAGGGGCAGCCCCCGACGCCGCCAACCGACGAGTCGAGGATCGTCGCACCGGCTTCGATCGCCGCGAGCGCATTCGCGACCGCCGTGTTCCGCGTATCGTGAAAATGACAGCCGATCGCGACGCCGGTTCCCTGCATTCCCGCAACGAGCGCACGCACTTGCCGCGGAACGCCGACGCCGATTTTGTCCGCGAAGGAGATCGCGTCCGGCTTCCAGTCTGCAACCTGCCGCGCGATCTCAACGACGCGCTGCGGAGCGACCGCGCCCTCGAACGGACACCCGAACGCGACCGCGAGCCCGATCGAGATCCCGCGACCGTCGGCGCGCGCGCGCTCGATCAAACGCCGCGCGAGCGCGAGGGAATCGGCGACGGTCGAGCCTTGATTGCGAGTGCCGAACGCATCGGTGACGGGAAACGCATAGTGAACGCTCGGAAGATCCGTCTGGAGCGCGCGGTCGTAGCCGCGCTCGTTCAAGACCAAGCCGTTGAATTCGGTCTTCGTCCCTTTCGGCAGCAGCTCGACGACGCGCTCGGCGCCGGCCATCCGCGGAACGCGCGTTTCGTTGACGAAGCTGACGGCCTCGACCGACGGAACGCCCGCCCCGGCAAGCCGCGCGCAAAGCTCCGCCCGCATCTCCGGCGTCGTTTGCGTAGCGTCGTTTTGCAGCCCATCGCGAGGAGCGACGTCGCAGATCGTGATCATAGATATTTCGCCCAGAGTTTTGCGTATTCGCCGCTCGTTTGCATCTTGTCGACCCAGGCGTTGACGAGATCTAGGAACGCGGTCTGCCCCTTGGGGAGGTAATAGACCTTCTCGACGCGGGTCCACGGCTGATCTGCCGCCAGCACGAGCAACCGGGGATCGCGTTTCGCGGCGAGCTTCGCTTCGACGCCGTCGGTGAACATCACGTCGCCCCGCCCGTCGGCGACCATCGTCGGGATCGCTCGGTTGTCGGGGACGACGACGACTTTTGCGTTCGCGATCGTTGCGGCGACGAATTGTTGGTTCGTCCCGCCGGGGTTGACGAGGACGGTGACACCCTCGCGATCGAGATCCGCTAGGGTGTGAAAGCGGGCTTTGTCGGCGACGCGAATCAGCGCGACTTTGCCGTCGACCAAATAGGTGTGGGAGAGCTCGCCGCTCTCGGCGCGGCTCTTGTTCCGGCTGACGCCTCCCATCGCGAGGTCGAACTTGCCGGCGAGGAGGTCCTCGCTCATCGTCGGCCACGAGGTCTTCACGATCTGGACCTTCACGTTCGGCGCGATCGCACTCGCAAGCATCGTCGCGGCGTCGACATCGACGCCGTGGAATGCTCCGGTGCCGTCGACGACGCTGAACGGATCGTAGTCGCCGGTCAACCCAACGCGCAGCACGCCGGTTTGACGGATTCGCGCCAGCGCGTCCCCGGCCGGTGCGACCGCCGCCGGCTGCGCACAGGCAGGGAGCGTTCGAAGTGCGGGGAGCGCGACCGCTGCGAGCGCAAAGACGAGCGCAGCCGCGATCCGTCGCAAAGCGAGGCTCAACGCCGCTTCTTTTTCTTCCGCGATGGGCGCGGGATCGGGGTTCCGCGGCGGCGCGGCTCGGGACGACCCCGTCTCATCTCATCGCAGCGGATCCGCGCTTCGCGAAAGAGTGCGAGGCCGAGCGTGAGCGCCGAGCGCGCCGCGGCCGCGGTCCGCGGATCTTCGGGCGCGATCGCTTCGGCGCAGAGTCGCGCCGCGACGCCGGCTCGCTCGCTCGAGAAATGCTGCCGCTCCAAGTGATGTTCGGCGAGCCGCGCGCGCGCGGGCCGCTCGCCGTCGATCGAGAGCGCAACGCGAACGCGCTCGAGCTTCCCGTCGTCGCCGAGCCTGAACGAGCCGCCGACGATCAGCTCGTGCGATGCGTTGCCGTCGCGAATCGCGCGCCGCCGCTGAACGTAGACGTCGCGAACCGGCTGTGCGAGCTCGACCGCGAGCGGCGCCTCGTGCGGCGCCAGCAGCAGCCCGTCGACCGGGGTCGTCCGCACCGCGCCGAGCGAGATCACTTCGACGAGCGCGTCGGCGACGGCGAGATAGACCGACGGACTCGCCGCCGCGAAGAGCGTCCGGTCGAGCAACGGATGGCCGCGCAGCGATTCCTCGGTTGCGAAGGCGCCGAACCTTACCTTCGTCTCGTCGCCGAAGGCGCTCGCCGCGAATTCGTGCACGCCTCGGGCATCGACGATCCGCGCCTCGCGAGGGACGTGCGTATAGGCAAGCGCGAGCAGCGGGCTCGTTCCGATCAACCAGCGCACCTGCTCGCGGTAGGTGAAAGAGAGACCGAGTGCGTCGCGCAGCGTGCGCGGGGTAACGATAGAAAGTTGCTGCTGGCCGAAAGCCATCTGCCTTGCAATTTTAGCTACGCGCGCCGAGAATCCCCGCGCGCTTAGCGCGCGACCGGCTCCGCATAGCCCGTCAGCTCGACATATGCGAGCCCGCGCACACTCCGGCCGCGATCGGTTCCGGCTACGTCGCAGGCACCCTCCCAATACGCGACGCCGAGCTGTGCGTCGGCGAGCTCTTGATCGCGCAACGCCGGCGTCACCGTGAGGTCGATCCCTTCTCCGGCGATTCGCACGCGCCAGCCGCTCGGATAGCGCGCGCCCGTGTGGGGGCTTCGCCACGTCCCGGCAGCGTCGATTGCGAACGCAGCGCGCGGCAAATAACGGACGCTCCCGTCGCGTTCGACGACGCTCCCGCTCGATTCGGGGGTCTGGGTTCCGTCGATCCGCCGCAGCCGGTAGAGCATGACGTCGCGGCCGTCCGAGAGCTGCAGCGAAAACCAGTCCCAACCGGCTTGATCGGCTTGCAACTCGTCGGAACCGAATTCGTGGTCCATCCACGAGACGCCGCCGGCAGCGTAGCGGACGCCGCCGCGAACCAACGCGCCCGACGTTTGCAAGCGGGTCAGCGAATAATAGTGGGAGGCGCACGAGCGGCAGGCGGCTTTGCGCGAGACGCCGCCGTGGCCGTGGATCGCCGGCCGCTTCTGCGGGCGCAGGACGAGATCGAGTCCGTCGCCCCCGACCGCCGCGTGCAACCGCATCGTACCTCCTTCGCCGCGCAGCGACCAGCCGTTCGAACCGACGGCGAGCGTTTGCGCGGATGCGTAACCCATTCCCAGCGCCTCGCGAGCCAGCCGCTCGTAATGGACGAACGCTCCGGCGCGCTCGTCGGTGATCGCAAAGTGCGCCGGATAGATCTGCGAACCGTGCCATCGCGATTCATCGGCGGCGAGCCGCATCTCACCGGGTCGCAGGCCGTAGCGGAAAAACGTGAGCTCGTAGCCGAAGCGCCGACCGTCCGCGGTGTGCAGGTGACCCGTGTAATACCACCATTCGCTCT
>JAFAMS010000251.1 GCA_019233165.1 Vulcanimicrobiota bacterium
CCTGCGCGGGTTCCAGCCGAAGAATGAACGCCTCGGCCAAGAAGTCCGCGACAGCTTCGCGGGTTGTCCGCGCGAACCCGAAATCGCCCAGCCACGCGTTCGAGATGACCTCCGGCATCCGCGACCACGGCGTGAACGCACCGCGCGTCTGCAGTCGGTCGATGCCGGCCAGGCGCCCGTATGCGAAAGCGATCGCTTCGTATTCGCGCCGCCCGAGCGCCCGGCCGGGCGGAAACGGCTTCCCGCCGAGCGCGTCCTCGAAGCTGCGGAACGAGCGCGCGTTGCGCGCGTGCGCGACGAGCCGCGCTCCGGAGTTCCGCAAACGCGCCAGCACCGATTGGCCTACGTTCTGGAGCCCGTCGATCACGACCCATTGCGCGCCCTCGAGGTTCGTCCCCGCGAAACGCTCGCCGAAGCGCTCGCGCCCGGCCTCGAGCCATGCCGCGCCCGCACCGATCACCGCCACCGATTCTGCGTCGGCGGGGACGTACGCAAAACATCCGTGCGCGTGTTCGAGCGCAGCGGTGGCGGCCCGGTCCGCGGGAGCGGGTTTTTTCCAAACATACGCGGCCCAGCGCGGTTCGCGCAGAACCTGGGGAAAGCTCTCGTCGAGCGGGATCCACTTCGCCTCGCTCTCGTCGTCGATCGTGAGCTCGAGCCTGCGCGCGTCGGTGAAATAGGGCAGGTCGTACTCGCTGTGCGCGTAGGTCTTCATCTTGCGCCGATACGCCGCCGCGCCGCCGAGTGCGGAGAAGTGCCAACCCCCGTCGACGACCTCGAGCTCGCTCTCGCCGCGCATGCGCAGCTGACTGAACTTCCCGAACTTCTCCAGCTCCGCAAACGTCAGCGACCGCGTGCCGATCCACGGCTCCGGCCAAATGCGATTTACGTATCCGATCGAGAGCCGCTGGCGATGACCGAGAAGCGGCTTGTGGCGCGGGCGCTGCCCGGCGTTAGCGGGATCCGGAATCTCGTCGGCGTCGCTGAGCAGGATCAAATCGTCGCCGGCGCAGCCGTCGAGAGCCTGCGCCAGATAATCGCGCTGCCCGAACTCGTTCTCCCACGGATCCGCGCTCGCCGGGCCCGGATAGACGAGTGCGACGATCTTGCTGCTCCAAGGCGCGAAACGCTCACCGGCTGCCGAGAATGCGAGCGGTTTGGGCGCTCCACGAAACGTGAAGGGCGACTCGCAAACGACGAAACGATCGACGACGGAATCCAAAATGCGCATGCGCAACTCGAGCAAGTCGAGCTCGTCCGCGACGATGCAGCAGTCGTAGATCACGCCGGGTCGGCGATCACGACGTACGCGAGGGCGCGCGCGCGCGCGAGCGTCTCGGCATCGCGGAAGCGAAAGACGAGCCCCGCCGGCGTCCCGATTTCGACCGGGAACGCGGAGGGCGCCGGAAACGATTCGTCCTCGAGCGGATCGACCGTAAGCGGCGACCATCCGGCGGCGCGAAAAAGCGGCTCGAGCTCGGCGCGAACGAGCGGATGTCCCGCTGCGGCCGGCGAGCCGGCGTACAGCTCGGCGAGCGCGCGCAGCGACGCGGCGTTCTGGACGAGCGCGAAGAGCCGCGCGCCCGGCGCAGCCTTCCGAATTGCCGTGAGAACGTCCGCGGGAGCGGCGGCATCTTCGAGGCCGGACAAGAACACGTTCTGGGCTCCGCGCAGCGTGCCCAGCTCCAGCTCCGCCGCCGCATCCAGTACGGCCAGCGACGTTCCCGGTGGGAAACCGCGCAGGACCGCGTCGCGCAGCTCGGCGGCGATCACCGTGCGCTGCGGCGAGCGCTAGGCTTCGGCTGCGGCCTTGGCGGCCTCGCGCGCGGCTTTGCGCGCAGCGGCTTCTTCCTTTTTCTTTCCGGCAGCGGCGAGCCGCTGATTGAACTTATCGACCCGGCCGGCGGTGTCGACGAACTTCTGGGTCCCGGTGAACAGCGGATGACACGCCGAGCAAATCTCGACGTGAATCTCGGGAAGGGTCGATCCGGTCGTAAAGGTGTTCCCGCAGTTGCAGACAACGCGGGCGCTCGGATGCCACTTCGGATGGATCTTCTCTTTCACAGCCACAAGATTATAGCACCGGGCGCAAGTCGCCCCGGGCAGGGCGCGCTCGCGCGCTGCGGGTATCGTAGCGGGTCATGAGATTCGGTCCGTCCCGCTTCGGGCTGCTCGTCGCGGCCGCGCTTCTGGTCGCCTCGCCAAGCCGAGGAGGCGCGCAGAACGTTCCGCCGACCCCTCCGCCGCCACTCCCCGGGAATCCGACCGCGACCCCTGCGATCGTCCTGCCTGCGACCGCGGCGCCGACCGCGCTGCCGACGCTCCCGGTGACGGCAGCACCATCGCCGACGCCGGCTCCGCGGCGCGGCCGGCGCGCCGAGCCTAGCGGATCTCCGAATCCGTCGCCGACCGGGAGCGCCGCCGCGACTCCGGCGCCGCCGCAATTCACGACCCTCGACGGCGTGTGGGAACTCGAGATGCAGACGCGCGCCAAGACGTACTACTCGCACCTCACGCTCAAGCAAAGCGGTGCGGCCGGTTCCGATATCACCGGGATGTGGCTGCGCGAGAACAAGAAACTCCCGCTCACGGGGACGTTCGACGGGCGGCTCTTCAAGTTCACGGTTACGGACGGCGCCGTCCAGTACACGCTCTCGGGGTACGTCGAGAATTTCAGCGATATCGTCGGGCTGATCACCGACGGAAAGAACCAGACCGCGTTCACCGCCGAACACCGCAAGCGCGAAAAGACGTTCTAGACGACCATGCATCAAGACCGCGAGTTCGGATTCCGAACCCGGGCGCTCCATGCAGGCTCGCCGCCCGACCCGGCAACGGGCGCGCGCGCGCTTCCTATTTATATGACCACGAGTTTCGTCTTCGATTCGACCGAGCACGCGGCCGAGCTGTTCGCGCTGCGCACGTACGGGAACATCTATAGCCGGATCGGGAACCCGACCGTTGCCGCATTCGAAGAGAAGATCGCAAGCCTCGAAGGGGGTCTGGGGGGAGTCGCTACGTCCAGTGGGCTCTCGGCGCAACTCTGCACGGTTCTCGCACTCGCGCAGAGCGGCGACCACATCGTCACCTCGGCGAACCTCTACGGCGGAACGGTCACGCAGTTCGGCGTCACGCTGAAGCGGATGGGGATCGAAGCGAGCTTCGTCCCCGGCGGCGAGCCCGGGCCGCTCGCGGCAGCGATCCGCCCGAATACGCGGCTGCTCTTCACGGAGACGATCGGGAACCCGGCCGGCAACGTCGCCGATCTCGCGACGCTCGCGAGCGTCGCGCACGAGCACGGGATCCCGCTCGTCGTCGACAACACGTTCGCGTCGCCGTATCTGTGCCGTCCGATCGAGTGGGGCGCCGACATCGTCGTCCATTCGGCGACGAAGTTCATCGGCGGACACGGAACCGCGCTGGGCGGCGCGATCGTCGAGAGCGGGAAGTTCGATTGGAACGCCGGGCGGCATCCGCTGCTCTCGCAGCCGAGCCCCGGCTATCACGACATGAACTTCGCGGAGACCTTCGGCGAGTACGCGTTCCTCATGCGCGTCCGCGCGGAGGTGCTGCGCGACGTCGGTTCGGCGCTCTCGCCGATGAACGCCTGGCTTCTCGTCCAGGGGCTCGAAACGCTCGCATTGCGGATGCAGCAACACTGCGAGAACGCCGTCGAGATCGCGCGGTGGCTGCGCGGCCGCGAGGAAGTCGCATGGGTTTCGTACGCGGGACTCGACGATTCCGAATTCGCGCCGCGCGTCAAGAAATATCTCCCGCTAGGTGCGGGCTCGATCTTCACCTTCGGATTGCGCGGCGGCCGCGACGCCGGCCGTGCGTTCATCGAGGGGCTCGAGTTGTGGAGCCATCTCGCGAACGTCGGCGACGCCAAGAGTCTCGTGATCCATCCGGCGACGACGACGCACCAGCAGCTCTCCGACGAGGAGCTCGTCGCTTCCGGGGTGACGCCGGAGACGATCCGCCTCTCGGTCGGCCTCGAAGACGTCGCCGATCTGATTTGGGACCTCGAGAACGGGCTTGCCGCGGCGCGCAACGTTTCCGCGCCGAAAGCCGCAGCGGGATGATCCTGAGGACGATCGCGCAGCGCGCGGCGCTGCTCCAGCGCTCGAAGACCGTCGCGATGGTCGGCGCGTCCCCGAACCCGACGCGGCCGAGCTATTTCGTCTTCTCCTACTTGCGCACGCGTGGCCGCCTCGACGTCACGCCGATCAACCCCGCGATCGCCGCGATCGACGGCGTCAAGGCGTATCCCTCACTGACCGCGTACGCGCAGGAACGCGGGACGCCCGATATCGTCGACGTCTTTCGGCGCCCCGACCAGGTGCTCCCAATCGTCGATGAGGCGATCGCGGTGCGCGCTGCGGCGATCTGGTTTCAGTACGGCGTCATCAACGAGGAAGCGATCCGGCGTGCCGACGCCGCGGGACTCGACGTCGTCGTCGACCGCTGCATCAAGGTCGAGTCGGCACGCTTCGACGGCGGTCTGGCCGTCGGCGGCCTCAACTCGCAACTGATCTCGTCGCGCCGGCGTGTCGCGCCACGCTGAAGCCGCCGCGCTCGACGCGCGCATCCTCGCGGCGATCGAGGGCCGCGCGCTCGACGACGCCGGATTCGACGCGCTGGCGCGCGACCTGTTCGTTCACCAGGTTCGCTACAACCCCGTTTATGCGAAGTACGCGGCGACCTTCGGGTTCGACGAGCGCACGCTCCCGCCCGATTGGCGCGCGATCCCCGCGCTCCCGACGGTAGCGTTCAAAGAAGCGACCGTCGCGGCGTTCGACGTTACGAACGCTGCCTTGCGCTTCGAGACGAGTGGAACGACGGCGGCCGAGAGCGGGAAACATTACTTTGAGACGCCGGCGCTGTACGACGCGGCGTTGCTCGCCGGTTTCGATCGCGCGATGCTTGCGGACGGCGCCGCCTTGCGCTATCTGCTCCTCGTCCCGCGCCGCAACACGTCGTCGCTGGGATACATGATGCGCAAGGTCTCCGCCGAGCGCGGCGACGGGCGGACGGGATGGTTTCTCGTCGACGATGCGCTCGAGCTCGATCGATTCCTCGATGCGATACGCGCGGCCTACGACGCGCGCGTCCCGGTCTGCGTCGCGGGGACCGCCTTCGCGTTCGTCGCGCTCGTCGCGGCGCTGGGTTCGCGGGGGATCGCGCTGCGCGCGCGTCCGGGCTCGAGAATCATGGAAACGGGCGGCTTCAAAGGACGGACGCAATCGGTCGAGCGCGGCGTTCTGTACGCGACGCTCTCCCAGCGGTTGGGGATTTCCACCGAACGAATCGTCGCCGAATACGGGATGACCGAGCTGAGCAGCCAGTACTACGACGATCTTACGTTCGGCGCGAGCACGGGACCGAACGCCGAGCGATTCAAGGCCGGGCCGCCCTGGATGCGCCCGCTGGTCGTCGGCGCCGACGGTCGCGAGGTTCCGGTCGGTGAAATCGGGGCGCTCCGTCACGTCGATCTCGCGAACCGCGCCTCCGCGGTCGCGATTGCGACCGAAGATCTCGCAGTGCGCGCTTTGGACGGCCGCTTCGTTTTGCTCGGACGCGATGCGGAAGCACGGCTGCGCGGCTGCTCGCTCGATTCCGAAGATCTCATCGCCCCGACCCGACAGGCGTGAAGGCCGCGCTTCGTTCGAGCGCACTCGTTCGCGCCGTCACCGACGCGGCGGGACGATGGGCCGACGCGGACTTCCCGCCCCGCGTCCGAATCACCGGCGCGATCGCATCGCGAACCGGATACTCGACGCCGGTCGTCGAGTACGCGCTCGACCGGTTGTTCGTGCCGCTCGACGCCGCGACGCTCGAATCGGTTTTGGCAGAAGAGCTCGGGGGACTCGAGGCGCTCGAGGGCTTCGTTCCGCGGGCGGGCGGGATTCGAGCGCGCGCGTATCCGGTCGGACGCGTCGCGATCGTCTCGAGCGAGACCACGATCGGCGTCGCACTTGCCCCGGCGGTCTTCGCTCTCTGCGCGGGATGCTCGGTCCTAGTGAAAGATCGTGAAGACGCGCTGATCGGCGCCTTCTTCGCCACGCTCGCGGAAGAGTACCCGGAGCTGCGCGCGGTCGCGCGGGCGGAGCACTGGACCGGAGGCGACGCTTCGCCGTCGGATCAGGCGCTCCGCTTCGCCGACGCCGTCGTCGCATTCGGACGCGACGCGACGCTCGCCGAGATTCGCGGACTCCTCCGGCCGGGCGCGCGCTTCGTCGGCTACGGTCATCGCGCGACGATCGGCTATCTCGCGCGCGGCTCGCTCGACGACGAAGCCTCGGCGCGCCGTGCCGCGCGTGGGGCGGCGCGCGATCTCGTCCTGTACGACGGCGAAGGCTGCATGTCGTTGCACGCGCTTTTCGTCGAACGCGGAGCCACGATCGACGCCGAGCGCTTTGCGGCGACGCTCATCGAAGAGGTCGAAACCGCGGCAGTCGAGTTTCCGATCGTGCGGATCGATCCGCGGATCAGCCCGTATCTCGCCGGCGTCGCGTTTCGCAGCGCGCTCGGCGCCGGTGGGCCGCGCGTGTTCCGCACGTCGGGCGGCGATGCGACGCTCGTCGTCGATCCGCCGCACCGGCACGCGCCGCCGTTTCTCCCGCGCGTCCTCCCGATCTACACGGTCGAGGGGCCGTCAGAGTGCGAGGAGTACGTCCGCAGCCATGGGCTCCCGCTCGAAGCCTTCGGAACCGGCGACGTCGACGATGCGATGCGCGCCCTCGGTGCGGCGCTCGGCGCCGTCCGGATCGCGCGCTTCGGCGAGCTGCAAGCTCCGAGTCCGAGTCTGCCGCACGGCGGCCGCGCGCGCGTGAGCGATTTCGTGCGCTGGGTCGCGAGCGACTAGTGGCCAAGCAAACGAGCGCGAATCTCGAAGCGATCGTCGGGGAGATCCCCGGGCCTCGCTCGCGGGCCCTCGCCGAGAGCCTGCGCGCGCACGAATCGCGCGGCGTCACGTATCTGGCAGACGACTTTCCGATCTTTTGGGAATCGGCTTCCGGCGCGCTCGTCACCGACGTCGACGGAAATCGTTACATCGATCTTACCTCGGCGTTCGGCGTCGCGACGAGCGGGCACACAAACCCGGCGGTCGTCGCCGCGATCGCAGCGCAGGCCCAAGCGCTGATTCACGGCCTCGGCGACGTCCATCCCAGCCGAATGCGCGTCGCCCTCCTCTCGGCGCTCGCGCGCCTCGCCCCCGGCCCGCTCGAGAAATGTTTCTTGTCGTCGAGCGGCTCCGAGGCGGTCGACTTCGCGCTCAAGACGGCGTACCTGCGCACGAAGAAACCGGGGATCGTCGCGTTCGAAGGTTCGTATCACGGCCTCGCGTCGAGCGCGCTCTCCGTCACCGGAATCGAGCGTTTCCGGGCGCCGTTCAAACCCTTCGTCTCGGAGAGCGTAACCTTCGCACCGTATCCGTCTGCCTCGGCGAGCGCCGCGCAAAACGACGCCGCACGCTCGCTTCGGACGGTGGAAAGCGCGCTCGCCGGTGGCTGCGCAGCGGTGATCCTCGAGCCGATTCAGGGACGCGCCGGCGTCGTCGTCCCGCCCCGCGGATGGCTCCGCGGGCTGCGCGAGTTGTGCGACCGGCACGGCGCAGTCCTGATTTTCGATGAGATCTACACCGGCTTCGGTCGCACGGGCAAAATGTTCGCGTGCGAGCACGAGGGCATTCATCCGGACCTGCTCTGCGTCGGGAAAGCGATCGCCGGCGGGATTCCGTTTGCGGCAACGATCGGGACCCGCCACGTCATGGACGCATGGGAAACCTCCCGCGGCGAGGCCATCTACACCTCGACCTATCTCGGAAACCCGCTTGCATGCGCGGCGGCACTCGCCAACTTCGAGCAACTCGAACGCGGCGGGCTCGTCGCGCGCGCTGCGACACTCGGCGCGCAGCTCGGCGCGCGACTCGAAACCTTCCGCAAGAATCCCGGCGTCGTCGACGTCCGCGGGCGCGGCTTGATGTGGGGGCTCGAGCTCAGCAGCGCCGCGCTCGCGTTCTCAGTCACGAAGGCGGCATTACGGTTGGGGACGATCGTCCTGCCGTCGGGGGTGCGTGGGAACGCGATTACGCTCGCGCCTCCCGCCGTCATCGAAGAAGACCAGCTGTGGCGCGCGCTGA
This sequence comes from Vulcanimicrobiota bacterium, assembly GCA_019233165.1. Classification (GTDB taxonomy): domain Bacteria; phylum Vulcanimicrobiota; class Vulcanimicrobiia; order Vulcanimicrobiales; family Vulcanimicrobiaceae; genus JAFAMS01. Next base: position 8,144 of record JAFAMS010000251.1, read on the forward strand.
CGCTCCTCGAGCGCGCGCTCGCGCAGGCCGAGGTGGTCGCTTGAGCGCGAAGATTCCGGTTGGTATCGTGGGGACGGGCTTCGGAGCAGTCGTCCACGCCCCGTCGTACCAGGCGCACGACGCCTTCGAGCTTCTCGCGATCGCGTCGCCGAATCGTGCCGAGGCCGTCGCGCGCGAGCTACGAATCCCGCACGCTTTCCGGTCCGCACGAGAGATGCTTGACGCGCTTCCGCACCTTGCCGCGATCTCCGTCTCGCCGCCGCCGTTCGCGCACTACGATGCGGCGCTCGCCGCGATCGAGGCCGGCAAGCACGTCTTGTGCGAAAAGCCGCTCGCGCAGACGGTCGCGCAGGCCGAGGCGCTCGTCGTCGCTGCACGGCGTCATGGGAACGCCTACGGCGTCGCGTTCGAGTTCCGGTTCGACGCGTCGCGTCAGGCGCTGCACGAGCTCGTGGTCAACGGCCACCTCGAGCCGCGGCGCGAGATCGAGTTCACCCACATGTCGACGACGCTGCGCGCCGAGAACACCGCGCGACGGCGCGGCTGGTGGTTCGAGCGTTCGCGCGGCGGCGGGATCGTGCAAGCGATCGGTTCGCATATGATCGACAGCGTCTGTTGGCTCGCCGGTCGCGAGCCGGTCGCGTGCACGGGATTCTGCCGAACTGCGAACCGCCGGCGGCGCGACGCGGACGGCGAATTCGAAAGCGACGTCGCCGACGGGATGTTCGCCCTCATCGACTTCGGCGAGGGCCTCGTCGGACGGCTCGCACTCGATGGAACGAACGCGGTCGACGCCTCGAGCCTGGCGGTCTTCGGCGAGAACCGGACCGCCGTCGCGACCGGCGAGAGCCTCGCGTGGACGAAGCTTTTCACGATCGACGCCGAGGAGCAGTCGGAGCTCGAGCTCGCCAAAGGGAAGTACGACCACCTGCGCGCGGCGCAACCGAACATCCCGCTCTTCATGCGCCTGCTCGACGAGTTCGCGGCCGCGATCGAAAACAAGCCGAACGCGCTTCCCACGTTCGAAGATGGGCTGCGCGTTCAGCGGGTGATGAAGGCCGTCGGCTACGAGGACGCTACGGGATGACGTTCGAGCCGAGCTTGACCGGGACGATCCCCGAGGCCGAGCACGGTGAGCTCGTCGAGCAAGCCCCGCTCGCCCCGAAGTAGTCGCCCGCATCGACGATCCCGTTCCCGTTCGCGTCGTACCAGACGCCGATCTTGTACGCACCGCTCGGATTGATGTCCGCGATCCGGAACGTCCCGTCGGCGTTCACCGGGACACCGCCGGTATAGAACATATCGATGATCGCCGGCGCGGCATTCGTCGCGCCCGAGTTCGTGTACGCGAACGCGACGAACTGGCTTTGCGCGGGGCGATAGGCCGGATAGGTGCTGTCGCCGGTCAGCTTCGCGAGGGCGCGCGCGACGTTCAGCCGGCCTTTTCCCTGATACGACGGATCGACGCCCGGGATGGCATCGGTGGTATCGTACAGCAGCTGCGCGACCTGCGCCGGCGTCATCGACGGGTTGAGCGCGAGGATTAGCGCCGCAGCTCCGGCGACGTGCGGCGTCGCCTGCGACGTCCCGGCGAATTGCCCGGAACAGACGCCGTCGGGTTGTTGCGACGTGTTGCATTTCGGCGAGCCGTTCGGCGAGCTCAAATTGTCGATCCAGTGAAAGTTGTCCGGATCGCTGCCGCCGGTCGGATCGCCGCCCGGTGCAACGATTCCCAGCCCCGGTCCGCCGTTCGAGTACGACGCGACGTATTCGGTCGTGCACGAAGTCCCGTTGTCGAGGCATGCAGAGGCGCCGACCGCGATCACCCCCGGATACGCGCCCGGATAGTCGAGGCTCGTCACGCCACACGCCGGCTGCGACGTATTGCAGACCGGCGGCCGGTTCGGCGTGTACGGTCCGCTCTCGTTCCCCGCAGCGGCAACGACGACGACGTTGTGGGCGATCGCATAGGCGATCGCGGCCGCCTCGGTGTCGTCGTAACCGTTGTTCCCGGAGCTGTCGACTTGCGGCCCGCCGATCGAGAGGTTGATCACGCGCGCGCCGTTGTTCGCCGCGTACTGCACGGCGTTCGCCTCGTCGGCGGTGTTGATCCCGCCGTTGTTGTCGATGATCTTGAGGACCATCAAGTTCGCGTTGAAACCGACGCCGGCAAAGCCGAAGCCGTTGTTCGTAACCGCGGCGGCGATTCCGCCGGTGTTCGAGCCGTGGCCGTCGTTATCGGGCGCGCCCGACGTCGGGTTCCCGCCGCCCAAGAACGTGAGCGCGGTCGAGACCTTCGAGAAGTCTTTGGACGTGCTGTCGTAGCCGGTGTCGAGGTCGGCGATCGTGACGCCGTTCCCTTGCGTGTACGACCATGCTTGCGGCATCTGGATCTGGAACATGTCCCACTGTTGGTTCTGCAGTTGGAAGTGCGTGTCGTTCGGGACGAACGGCGCGCCCATCAAATAGCGGAGGTGGACGTGCGAGGTTTTCACGACCTCGGCGTGCCGCGCCAGCTTCGCGCTCAGGCTCTCGAACGTCGAGCCGGCGGGGATCGGGACGACGCGCGTCAAGACGCCGTCCGTTGTAATGACGTCGTTTCCACCGGGGAGCCGTTCGACGTTCTCGACGTCGCGCGCCGTTCGGCCACCCATCTGCAACGCCGAAAGCTGATACTTGACGAAGAGATGCTGCGGGTCGATCGAGGGCCGCTCGCGCGCGTTCGTGAGCGGCGGCCTGCGAACGGTTTCGAACGGCGCGGTTTGCGCCAAGCTTTGCGCGCGAATCACCGAGCTGTAGGCGTTCGAGATCGAGCCTTGCGTGTCGACGACGCGGTTGTAGAAGACCTGATGGTTTCCGTTCCGCGTTTGATTGAAGACGACGGTGTAGTTTGCCCCTCCGTTCCCCGGCTGAACGGTGATTTGGTTCGGGCCTGCCTGCCCGATCGCCGGATTGTAGGACGGAAGCGGGGTGACGTTGACCGGGGTCGTCCCGACCGTCTGGCCGTCTAGGAGGACGGTGAGGCCGCTGGGATTTGAGTTCACGCTGTAGACGCTGCACGGTGTCCGCACCCCCGAGTTCGCACCGCACGGGTTCGCAGCGCCGGTCGCCGTGATCGTTGGGGTCGGCATCGGCGTCGGCGTCGCGGTCGGAGGCGAGGTCGGCGGCGGGCCCGAGCTCGAGCCTCCGCCTCCGCCACATCCGGCGGCAAAGAGCGCGGCGAAAAATACTAATGCGGCGGGCCGGAAAAGGGCTCGCGCGCGGGGGCGGGACTGATTGTCGGTCAGCATAGTCTCCGGAGGGGGTTCACCTAGTTTATTCGGTCGGCCCGCCTTCCCAGGCTTAACGTTTGGTAAATGCCGTTCAGTAGATCGAGGCAAACGAGCGCTGGGACGCATGAACCTCCTCGAGGACCGTCATCCACGCGATGTTGTACCGGCGAGGATGGAGGAGCCACGAGAGGTCGTCGAGCGGGAGCCGCTTGAGCATTTCGTCGATCGACTCCAAGACCGTCACCCCCGGGGTGAATCTTAATGCAGCGGTCATCTTGGCGTTCGACATCCGATAGTCGCGAACGAATTTGGGGAGCGGGGTCTCTTCGAGCTCGACGCGGCGGCCGCGAATCGAGAGCGAGCCGGCGACGAGCATGGCGAGCTCTCGGATCTGATAGTTCTCCTGCATCACGTTGAAGATTTCGGCGTGGACCTTCTCGCGCGGCGCCTCGTAGCAGGCGACGTGCGCCCGCGCGACGTCTCCGACGTCGACGAGCGGCCGCCACTGCCACCCTCCGCCGTGCAGGAAAAGCTTTCCGAAGACGGTTGCATCTTTCACGAACGTGTTCACCACGAGATCGAAGCGCATCCGGGGGCTGTAGCCGTAGACGGTCCCTTGCCGTAAGATCACCGGCGAGAACGCGTCGCTCGCGGCTGCCAGCAGCGCTTCTTCTCCATACCGTTTCGACTGCGAGTACGCGCCGCGCGGCTCGACCGCCGCCGTTTCGTCGTACATCCCCGGTCCGAGGCCATCGTAGAGCGAGGCGCTCGAGCCGAAGACCAGCCGCCGGACCCCCGTGCGCTTGCAGGCTTCGGCAAGGCGCTCCGTCGCGACGGCGTTCATCTCCCAATTCGCTTGCGGATTGTACTCGGCGGTCGGATCGTTCGAGAGTCCGGCGAGGTGGCTGACGACCTCGATCCCTTCGAGCCAACGGTCGTCCCACGCGCGCACGTCGCCTTCGATCCACTCGACCTGTGGAAGCTGCGCCGCCATCTCGCGTCCGAAGAAGAACCGGTCGACGACGCGTACGCGGTCCCCACGCTCGACGAGCGCGCGGCACAGCTCGAAACCGATATAGCCGGCCCCGCCGGTGACGAGAACGTTCAGCGCGGAGCGGCCGCCATGAACGGCGTGATCGGCACTTGCGCGTCGGCGCGTTCGAGATAGCGCCAAATCGCCGAAAGTGCAGCCATCGTCGCGCGGCTGCGAATATCGGAGCGCTCGCCGGGGAAGTTCGCGCGATAGGTTCGCGGCTCGGGCGCATCGGTGACGAGCGCGAACCATACGAGGCCGACCGGTTTTTCTTCGGTCCCGCCGGTCGGGCCGGCGACGCCGGTCGTCGCGATCGCGATATCGGTCCCGAGGCGACGACGGGCGCCGCGCGCCATCGCGATCGCCGCCTCGACGCTGACGGCACCGTGCTCGCGCAACACGTCGAGCGGGACGTCGAGCAGATCGCGCTTCGCATCGTCGCTATAGGCGACGACGCCGCCGCGAAAGACGGCCGACGCTCCGGGGACCCGCACGAGAGCGTCCGCGACGGCTCCACCGGTACACGACTCGGCGGTCGCGATCGTCTGCCGGCGACGTCGCAGCGCGTCGACGATCGCCCCTTCGATCGTTTGATCGTCGACGCCGAAGATGCCGTAGCCGATCCTTTCGCGGATCTCTTGCTCGACCGGCGCGATCAGCTCGCGCGCGGCTTCGGTCGTTTCGGCTTTTGCCATGATCTTCACGTCGCAGCGCCCGCCGTGCGCGAGGACTGCGATCTTCGGGTTTTCGAGCGAGCGAAAAAGATCTTCGATGCGGCGATCGAGCTCGGACTCAGGGATACCGATCGTGTGGATCGTCCGCGTCGCAATCGTTCCCCGCAAGCCGAATCGCTCGACGAGCCAGGGGATCAGCCGCTCCGTCAGCATCGCACGCATCTCGCGCGGGACGCCCGGCATCCCCGCCACGAATTTTCCGTCGGCGCGCAATGCGACGAACCCGGGCGCGGTGCCGTGCGGATTTTCGAGGACGATCCCCGGCGTCGGCAGCATCGCCTGTCGCCGGTTGTTCTCGCTCATCGTGCGTCCCATCGCGGCGAACCGCGCTTCGATCGCCTCGAGGGAGGCCTGATGGAGCGCGAGCTCGGTTCCGGTCGCATCCGCGACCGCTTCTTTTGTGAGGTCGTCGACGGTCGGGCCGAGACCGCCGGTCGTCACGACGCCGTCGGCCCGTTCGAGCGCGAGACGGAGCATCGCTTCCAGGCGTTCCCTGTTGTC
>JAFAMS010000202.1 GCA_019233165.1 Vulcanimicrobiota bacterium
GAGAATTTCGCCGCGCACGTCCACGGTGATTTTTTTCGATAAGTCACCATTGGCGATAGCGGTCGCGACCTCGGCGATGTTGCGCACCTGCCCGGTCAGGTTCGAGGCTATGAAGTTCACGTTGTCGGTGAGGTCTTTCCATGTGCCGGCGACACCTGGCACTTCAGCCTGTCCGCCAAGCTTACCGTCGGTTCCGACCTCGCGGGCGACGCGAGTCACTTCGCCTGCGAACGCATTGAGCTGGTCGACCATCGTGTTGATGGTGTTCTTCAGTTCCAGGATTTCGCCTTTTACGTCCACCGTGATCTTGCGTGAGAGGTCGCCGCGGGCCACGGCCGTCGCAACTTCGGCAATATTGCGCACCTGCGCCGTCAGGTTACCGGCCATGAAGTTTACGTTGTCGGTAAGGTCCTTCCAGGTTCCGGCGACGCCGGGCACCTTGGCCTGACCGCCCAGCTTGCCTTCGGATCCGACTTCGCGCGCGACGCGCGTCACCTCGCCGGCGAACGAATTGAGCTGATCGACCATCGTGTTGATCGTGTCTTTGAGCTCGAGGATCTCGCCGCGGACGTCGACGGTGACTTTCTTCGAAAGGTCGCCGTTTGCGACGGCGGTCGTGACGCGCGCGATGTTGCGAACCTGGTTCGTCAGATTACCGGCCATGGTGTTGACCGAGTCGGTGAGATCTTTCCACGTGCCGGCGACGCCGGGCACCTGCGCCTGACCGCCGAGGATCCCTTCCGAGCCGACTTCTCGCGCGACGCGCGTCACCTCGGATGCGAATCCGTTGAGCTGGTCGACGAGCGTGTTGACCGTTCCCTTGAGCTCGAGCAGCTCGCCGCGTACGTCGACCGTGATCTTCTTCGAAAGATCGCCCTTCGCGACCGCGGTCGTGACTTCGGCGATGTTACGGACCTGGGCCGTGAGCGAGGATGCGAGCGAGTTCACCGAGTCGGTGAGGTCTTTCCAGGTTCCGGCGACGCCCGGCACCTGTGCCTGGCCTCCGAGCTTCCCTTCGGTGCCGACCTCACGCGCGATTCGCGTGACCTCCGACGCGAAGGCGTTGAGCTGGTCGAAGGTCGTGTTGATCGTGCCCTTGAGCTCGAGCATCTCGCCGCGCACGTCGACGGTGATCTTCTTCGAGAGGTCGCCGCGGGCCAGCGCCGTCGTGACTTCTGCGATGTTGCGGACTTGGTTGGTGAGATTGCCCGCCATCGAGTTGACGGAGTCGGTGAGGTCTTTCCAGGTTCCGGCGACGTCGGGGACGACGGCTTGTCCGCCGAGCTTCCCTTCGGTGCCGACCTCGCGTGCCACGCGCGTGACCTCGGATGCGAACGCATTGAGCTGGTCGACCATCGTGTTGATCGTCTCTTTGAGCTCTTGCATCTCGCCGCGGACTTGCACGGTGATCTTCTTCGAGAGGTCGCCGTTTGCAACGGCGGTCGTGACGTCGGCGATGTTCCGGACTTGGTTCGTCAGGTTCGACGCCATCGAGTTGACGGAGTCGGTGAGGTCTTTCCAGGTGCCGCCGACACCTTCGACGATCGCCTGTCCGCCGAGTCTTCCTTCGGTGCCGACCTCGCGCGCGACGCGCGTGACTTCCGACGCGAACGCGTTCAGCTGGTCGACCATCGTGTTGATCGTCCCTTTGAGCTCCTGCATCTCGCCGCGAACGTCGACGGTGATCTTTCGCGAGAGGTCGCCCTTTGCGACAGCGGTCGTGACATCGGCGATGTTGCGGACCTGCGCGGTGAGGTTCGACGCCATCGAGTTGACCGAGTCGGTCAAGTCGCGCCAGGTACCCGCCACGCCTTCGACACGCGCCTGGCCGCCGAGCCGGCCTTCGGTTCCGACTTCGCGCGCCATACGCGTGACTTCCGAGGCGAAGGCGTTGAGCTGGTCGACCATCGTGTTGATCGTCCCTTTGAGCTCGAGCATCTCGCCGCGGACGTCGACGGTGATCTTCTTCGAGAGGTCGCCTTTCGCGACCGCGGTCGTCACTTCGGCGATGTTACGAACCTGCGCCGTCAGATTACCGGCCATCGAGTTCACCGACTCGGTCAGATCGCGCCAGGTACCCGCGACGCCGCGGACGTCGGCTTGTCCGCCGAGCCGTCCCTCAGAGCCGACCTCGCGAGCGACGCGAGTGACCTCCGATGCGAACGCGTTCAGCTGGTCGACCATAACGTTGATCGTGTCTTTGAGCCGGAGAATCTCGCCGCGCGCTTCGACGGTAATCTTCTTCGAAAGGTCGCCGGTCGCGACGGCGGTCGTCACCTCCGCGATGTTCCGAATCTGGTTCGTCAGCGTACCGGCCATCGAGTTGACGGAGTCGGTGAGGTCTTTCCACGTTCCGGCGACGCCGCGGACCGTCGCCTGACCGCCGAGCTTCCCTTCGGAACCGACTTCGCGAGCGACGCGCGTTACTTCTGAGGCGAAGGCGTTGAGCTGGTCGACCATCGTATTCAGCGTGCGGCCGGCTCGCAAGAACTCGCCCTTGAGAGGACGGCCGTCGACTTCGAGCGCGACCTGCTGCGAGAGGTCGCCGCGTGCGACCGCGCCGAGGACGCGCCCCGTCTCGGCGATCGGATGGGTGAGATCCGTAATCAACTCGTTGACCGAATCGATCGCCGTTTGCCAATCCCCCACGGCGCCGGGAAGCGCGACGCGGCGGGCGAGCCGCCCGTCGCGGCCGACGACTTGGCTGATCCGCTGGAGCTCGTGCATGAGGCGTGCGTTCATGGTCGCGACGTCGTTGAACGCGTCGACGATATCCGGCGACGCCGCGCTCGCCGGGAGCCGCACCGAGAATTCACCTTTTCCGAGCGTGCGAAGCGCGAGAAGGAGATCGCGTTCGTCGGTCAGCCGTCCGTGCTTGCTACCGTTTCGCGATACGGTTCGCGCTCCGTTGGTCGCTGCCGGCTTCTTCGCCGTCTTGCGCGGCTCGGGAATCGCGATAGCCATCGATTGCCTCCACTCGAAGAGGATTGGACCACGGTGTCGAAAAGAACGACGCCCGCCGATTGCAGCAGTTTGCCAACGCTTTTATCCATAATGCCGGGCGACTAAACGCCCGTTCGACTGCCTTCGGAGCGAGGACGCGTTTGGCACGTTGCCTCGCCGGGTAAAGGCGGGTAGACGCTGCCCTCTGCGAGCGGACGGATTTATGCTTGGCACCGCCACGACCGACGATCTGCCGACCGCCTCCGTCGAAGGCGTCCTGCAGCTATTGTCGTCGACGAGTAAATTGCTCGCAGCGGAAGACGATTGCCGAGCGGCGTTGCCGCAGATCTGCGCGCTGCTCGTCCCAAAGTGGGTCGAAGGGTGCGCGATCGGGCTGATCGATGAGTTCGGAACGCTCTCGGTTGCCGCGCAGCGCGGGAGCGTCGCACTCGACAAAGCCGGTGCTCGCTCGTCCTTCGACCAGGCGAACGTCAGCCGACTTGGTGCCGCACGCTGGGCGCTCGATGCCCCGCTGCTGGCGCGCAACCAGCGCTTCGGCTTTTTGCGATTGACGGGTTCCGGCGAAGGCCCCGCCGCGCTGCTGCCGGCGCTCGCGGACGAGCTCGCAATGCGGATCGCATCGGCGATCGACACCGCGCGAACGATCGCGCGAGAGCGTCACGTCGCCGACACCTTGCAGCGCGCACTCCTGCCCGAACAGCTTCCACGCAATCCGGCGGCGGCGTTCGATGCCGCGTACAGGCCGGGGGCGAGCGAGGCGATCGTCGGTGGCGATTGGTACGATGCCTTCGATCTCCCGGACGGACGGGTCGCGCTCTCGATCGGCGACGTCGCCGGTCACGGTCTCGGCGCAGCGGTCGTGATGAGCGAGGTGCGCCAAGCGGTCCGCGCGTCCGCGATGGTAGCCGTGGCGCCGACTGAAGTGCTGGCGCGCGCGAATCAGATCCTCACCATGCGCTCCGCGCTGACGATGGTCACGGCGCTCTTCGGGATCTTCGATCCGCAGGCGTCGACGTTCACGTACGCGAGCGCCGGTCATCCGGCGCCGCTCTTAGGGACGAGCGACGGTCACGTGCACGCGCTTCCTTCCGGCGGGATTCCGCTCGGCGTCGGAACGCATGTCGAAGCGGTCGATTGGACGTTCTCGCTCCCGGCGGGCTCGCTGCTCGTGCTGTACACGGACGGCCTCATCGAATACGGCCGTGATCTCTTCGCGGGGAATTTTGCCCTCAATCTGGCCGTCGCCGCCGAGATCGTTTCGCCGTCTTCGAGTCCGGCTCGCGCGCTCCAAGAGCGCATCTTTGCGTCGGCCGAGAACAACGACGACGTAGCAACCTTGACGTTGTTCGTGCCGCCCGCAAAGAAGGCGAGCTGTGCCCTGACGTTCTCGGCGATCCCCTTAGCCGCACCGATCGCACGGCGCGCCCTCGAAAGCTTCGTGCGAGATTTGGACGTCGACGATGACCGCCGCTTTCGGTTCATCTCCGCGGTCGGCGAGGCAGTCGCAAACGCGATCGAGCACGCCTACGGGGCTGAGGCTGGGACGCTGAAGATTGCGGCGACTGCCGACGGTGCGTTCTTGCGATGCCGGGTCGAAGATTCGGGCCGATGGCGCGCTAGGCGTTCGAGCGCGGAGCGGGGACGCGGGATCCCGATGATGCGCGCGCTCGTCGACGCGGTCGAGATCCGCACGGGAAAAGCCAGCACGCAAGTCGAGATGCGAATGCGGATCGCCTAGGATTTATCCGTTGACGACGGTCCCGCCGTTGACGTGGATCGTTTGACCCGTGATGTACGACGCGAGCGGCGACGCCAGGAAAACGTAAGCCGGCGCGACTTCGACGGGCTGTCCCGCGCGCTTCATCGGAACGTCTTTCCCGAATTCCTCGACGTCCTTCTCGTCGAACGACGCGGGGATCAACGGGGTCCAGATCGGTCCCGGAGCGACCGCGTTCACACGGATCTTTCGCTCGACGAGTTGCTCTGAGAGCGAGCGGGTGAACGCGACGATCGCGCCCTTCGTCGAAGAGTAGTCGATCAGTTCGGGGCTTCCTTTGTACGCGGTCACGGAAGCGGTGTTGACGATCGCACAGCCTTCGCGCATGTGCTTGAGCGCTGCCTTCGTCATGTAGAAGAACGAGAAGATGTTCGTGCGGAAGGTCCGCTCGAGCTGTTCCGCGGTGATCTCCTCGATCCGTCCGACCGGATGCTGCTCGCCCGCATTGTTGACGAGGACGTCGAGCCGCCCCAGCTCGGCGACGGTTTTCTCGACAGCCTCGCGGCAAAAAGCTTCGTCGCCGACGTCGCCGGCTAGGGCGAAACACTTCCGGCCTTCCTTCTCGACGCCGTGCTTGGTGGTGCGAGCGTCGTCGTGCTCGTCGCGATAGACGATTGCGACGTCGGCGCCCTCACGTGCGCACGCGAGCGCGACCGCGCTCCCGATCCCGGAATCTCCGCCCGTGATCAAGACGACCTTTCCGTCGAGGTAGCCGGCAGGCTTCCATTCTGGGACCACTTGCGGCTTCGGAACCATTTCGTGTTGGATCCCCGGTTGACGTTCTTGTCGCTGAGGGGGCGGCTGCGGGTCGCGTTCTTTGGTTTCCATGCGCACCGCATCCCCGCAGGCGGCAACCCTGAAACCGCTCGTTCGGGCGGCATGCGAGCAACGTTTTGGTACTTGCTAGGTGGGGAGAAGGCTACTGGGATGTCGCTCGAACGGATCCTGATCTGCAAATGCGGCCACTACCTCGAGTGGCATGGCAAATTCGGATGTCTCGCGGTCCTGCGGACGATCCGCGCGGAGCGATGCAGCTGTATGCTCACGCGGCGGGAGATGGTCGAGATGCTGGTCGGCGTCGAGCGCGACGAGATTCGGGCGCAGTGGGCGGACCCGCACGCGGGCAGCGCTCCCGAACCGAGCTGAAACTGAGGTATCGATGGCAGCACGCAAGCGACCGCGCAAGAAGAGCCCCGGGCGCAAGGCCACGTCCGGCAGAAAGAAGACCGGGCGAAAGAAAACCGGACGGAAGAAGAGCGGGCGGCGTAAGTATTCGCGGTCGTCGCGGAGCGACGTCGGCAAAGAGATGCATGAGTACAAGCGCGGCAAAGCGCGCAGCGGACGCTCGCGCAAGAAGGTGAAGAGCCGCAAGCAAGCGATCGCGATCGGTCTTTCGAAGGCGCGCGCAAAAGGCAAGAAAGTCCCCCGCAAGAAGAGCCGGTAAGGCCCCGCCGTGCGCATCGGCGTCTTCGGGGCGGGCTACGTCGGGCTCGTCAGCGCCGTCGGTTTTGCCGAATGGGGCCACGACGTCGTCGTTTGCGAGCGCGAAGCGCGGAAAGTCGAGTCGATCCGGCGCGGCGTCCCGCCGTTTTCGGAGCCCGGCCTCGCCGAGGCGCTTGCGCGGAACCTGTCGTCGGAGCGGCTTCGGGTTACCGGCGAAGCGCTCGACGCGATTCGAGGCAGCGATGCCGTCTTCGTCGCCGTCGGGACGCCGATGCGGACGGACCGCAGGCCGGATCTGCGCGCCGTCTTCGCGTGCTGCGATGCGATCGCTCGACATGCGACTGAAGAGACGACGCTCGTGCTGAAGTCGACCGTTCCGGTCGACGCGCTCGATGCGCTCGAAGACCGAATTCGCTCGAGTGCGCCGGGGCGCGGCCCCGCGCTCGCCGTCAATCCGGAATTCCTGCGGCAAGGGAGCGCCCTGCGCGACTTCCTCGAGCCCGATCGCGTCGTCGTCGGGACGAACGACGAGCGGTCGCGCCGCGTGCTCGAGAAAATCTATGCGTCGCTCGACGTTCCTCGCGTCGCGACCGATCTCCGCACCGCGGCGCTCGTCAAGTACGCCTCGAACGCTTTTCTTGCAGTGCGCGTTTCGTTCATCAA
>JAFAMS010000482.1 GCA_019233165.1 Vulcanimicrobiota bacterium
CGCAAAGGCGGCGCATCGGTCGCGATGCGCGGTAAAGCGCGCCGCATGGCCGCCGCCGCAGCACCGGCCGCCAAGAAGAAGTCGGCGCGGAAAACTCCCGCGCGAAAGAAGACGGCAGCACGATGATGGTGTTAAGCGACCCCTCGGGGAGTGTTGAATTGATCGAAATCGTCAGGGAGCTATGGCCCGGGGGCCCCATGCTGTGCATGGGGGGCGCGGATCGCATCCAGGATGGGTGCATGTCGGAGCGCACAGGATGTGCGTTGGCTCCGACTCTGGGAGCGGAGCGCCGCTAAAATGGGACAGAAAATTCACCCGGTCGGGCTGCGTTTGGGGATAACCCGGACTTGGGACAGCCGTTGGTTCGAAAAGAAAAACTATCGCGTTTGGCTGCACGAAGATACGGCGATCCGCAAGTACTTCGGACGGATGACGCGCGCGGCTGCGATCAGTCGCGTCGAGATCGAGCGGCGTGCGAACCAGGCACGCGTGATCGTTCACACCGCGAAGCCGGGGATCATCATCGGCAAGCGCGGCGTCGGGATTGACGAGATTCGCAAGAGCCTCGAGAAACTGACCAAGAAGGCCGTTCAGGTCAACGTCGGTGAGATCAAGCATCCCGAGCTCGACGCCCGCCTCGTCGGCCAGAACATCGTCGACCAGCTCGAGAAGCGGATCGCGTTCCGCCGCGCGATGAAGCAGGCGATCATGCGCACGATGAAAGCCGGCGCGCGCGGGATCAAGGTGCAAGTCTCGGGCCGCTTGGGCGGCGCCGAGATCGCGCGCAGCGAGCGCAACTTCGACGGCAAAGTTCCGCTGCACACGCTGCGGGCCGACATCGATTACGCGCACGTCGAAGCGTTCACGACCTTCGGACGGATCGGCGTGAAAGTGTGGATCTACAAGGGCGAGGTACTCCCCGATCAGCCGCGAGCGGAACAACCGCGTGCCGAGCGGGCCGAGCGCGCAACCTTCCGCGACCGTCGCGGCGAGCGTGGCGGGCGGCGCCGCGAGCGCAAAGCCGCGCAGCCGGCCGACGGCGCCGCGGAGACGACGGCGGCGGCAGCCGACGCGACGTTCGAGCGCGAGCTCGCGGACGCGGCGCACGTCGCCGAAGCCGACAACGCTTCGGTCGCGTCGATCGAAGAAGGAGCGCCGCCGGCGGCCTACTTCGAGCACGAGCGTCACGAGCACGAAACCCTTAGCACGAGCGAGCATGGCGGCGCCGCGACGCACGACGTCCAGGCGGAACACGGTCACGGCGTTACCGCGGAGACGTCGGTCGAGCACGTCGACCGCGAGCGCGCGCTCGACGCCGAGGAGCGACCCGGCGCGCCGGCATCCGACGAGGGCGATCCGCCGACTCCCGGAACGCAAGGAGGGCACGCGTAATGCTCACTCCCAAGCGCGTCAAATGGCGCAAGCAGCAGCGTGGACGGATGCGCGGCAAAGCGCAAACCGGAAGCTCGTTGACGTTCGGCGACTACGGCCTCAAAGCACTCGAGCCGTGCTGGATGACGAACCGTCAGATCGAAGCCGCGCGTATCGCGCTGACCCGTCACATCAAACGTGGCGGAAAAGTCTGGATCAAAGTTTTCCCCGACAAGCCGGTCACCAAGAAGCCGGCGGAAGTCCGCATGGGCTCCGGCAAAGGGAATCCCGAGTTCTGGGTCGCGGTCGTGCGGCCCGGACGGATTCTCTTCGAGCTCGCCGGCGTCGACGACGTAACGGGCCGCCGCGCGCTTCAGCTCGCGGCTTCGAAACTCCCGATCGCAACCAAGATCGTCGCGCGTTCCGACGAGGCAGTGGCGTGAAAAAATCTGACTGGAAGGCGATGCGCGACTTGACGATTTCCGAGCTTCAGACCAAGGCTCGCGAGACGAAGGAAGAGCTCTTCAATCTGCGCTTTCAGCTGCGGACCGGGCATCTCTCGGACTTCAGCAAGATCCGTCAGATCCGGCGCACCTACGCGCAAATTCAAACTTTGATCAACGAAAAGAGATTGAGCGAGGCCAAGCATGGAGCAGCTTAGGGTGAACCGCCGGCGCGTCAAGCAAGGCCGCGTCCTTTCGGACAAGATGGAAAAAACGATCGTCGTGGTCAGCGAGACGCGCGTCCCGCATCCGACGTACCAGAAGATCGTGCGCAAATCGTCGCGCTTCAAGGCGCACGACGAGAAGAACGAAGCGAAGACCGGCGACATCGTTCGGATTCAGGAATGCCGGCCCATGTCCAAAGACAAGCGCTGGCGTCTTCTCGAGATCGTCGAGCGGGCGAAGTAAGCGATGATTCAACAAGAAACGCGACTCAAAGTCGCCGACAACTCGGGGGCGCGCGAGCTGCTCTGCATCCACATCTCGGGCGGGAGCCGGCATCCCTATGCTTCGGTCGGCGACATCATCGTGGGGACCGTGAAGAGCGCGATCCCGGGCGCCGCCGTCAAGAAGGGGCAGGTCGTCAAGGCCGTCGTCGTGCGGACCTCGACGCCGCTGCGCCGGCCGGACGGCTCGACGATCAAGTTCGACGAGAATGCCTGCGTGATCATCAAGGGCGAGAAAGACAACCTCGATCCGCGCGGGACGCGCGTGTTCGGGCCCGTCTGTCGCGAGCTCCGCGATCGCGGTTTCCTCAAGATCGCCTCGCTCGCGCCGGAGGTGCTCTGATGGCTACACACATCGTGAAGGGCGATACCGTGGTCTTGCGCCGCGGCAAGGAAAAAGGGAAGCGCGGCGTCGTGAAAGCGGTCTATCCGAAGCGCGGCTGCGCCCTGGTCGAAGGGCTGAACGTCGTCAAGCGCCACACGAAACAAGGTGTCGGCGGTTCGCGACAAGCCGGGATCTTCGAAAAGGAAGCGTCGATTCCGATCTCGGCGCTGATGGTCGTCGACCCCAAGACGAACGTGCCCTCGCGCGTCCGGCGGAAAGTTACGTCCGAAGGGAGAGTTCGCGTGAGCGTGCGCAGCGGCGAGCAACTCCTCGTCCCCGCGAAGGGACGGTAAGCGATGGCTTCCAGATTACGCGAGCGCTATCAGGGTGAGGTCCGCAAGACCCTCCAGGAGCGGTTCGGCTACAAGAACGCGATGCAAGTCCCGCGGCTCGAGAAGGTCGTCGTGAACATGTCGGTCGGGGACGCGATCCAAAGCTCGAAGGCTCTTGACGCAGCCGTCGCCGATTTGCAGACGATCACGGGTCAGAAAGCGGTCCAGACGATCGCGAAAAAATCGATCGCCGCGTTCAAGCTGCGGCAAGGAATGAAGATCGGGGCAAAGGTCACCCTGCGCGGCGACCGGATGTACGTTTTCCTCGACAAGCTCTTCAACATCGTGCTGCCCCGCATCCGCGACTTCCGCGGGCTCCCGCGCAAGTCGTTCGACGGCCGGGGCAACTACAACATCGGTCTGCGCGAGCAACTCGTCTTTCCGGAGATCAACTTCGACAAAGTCGACAAGGCGCGCGGTATGGACATCGTGATCGTCACGAGCGCGAAAACCGACGAAGAAGCGAGCGAGTTCCTCACCGCGATGGGACTCCCGCTGCAGAAGGGACGGTAATGGCCAAAACCTCGCTCATCGAGAAATCGAAGAGACCTCAAAAGTTCAGGGTGCGCATGCACAACCGTTGCCTCGCGTGCGGGCGGCCTCGCGGCTACCTGCGCAAGTTCGGCTTGTGCCGGATCTGCTTTCGCGAGAACGCGCATCGCGGCTACGTTCCCGGCGTCGTGAAGGCGAGCTGGTAGCGATGGCAGTCATCACCGATCCGATCGCGGACCTCCTGACGCGAATTCGTAACGCCAATACCGCCAACCACGAGACGGTCGACGTGCCGGCCTCGCGGATGAAGCGCGCCATCGTCGAGATTCTGAAGTTCGAGGGTTTCATCTCGGACTACAAAGCCGTCGAGGAGGGGCCGCAAGGCGTCTTGCGCGTCACGCTCAAGTACGGTCCGGAGAAAGAGAAAGTGATCACCGGGCTGCGCCGCATCAGCCGGCCCGGCTTGCGGATTTACGCGAGCAAGACGGAGATCCCGCGCGTCCTTGGCGGGTTGGGCGTCGTAATCATGTCGACGAGCAAAGGGATCATGTCGGGGAAGCAAGCGAAGCGCGCCGGAGTCGGCGGCGAAGTGCTTGCTTACGTGTGGTAACGCCATGAGCCGCATTGGGAAGCTTCCGGTTACCGTTCCAGAGAAGGTCGACGTAAAAGTCGAGGACTCGCGCGTTGTCGTGAAAGGTCCGAAAGGCGAGCTCGCGCAGCCCATTTTGGACGCGGTTGAGGTGAAGTTGCAAGACGGCGTTCTGCTCGTCGAGCGCAAGAACGACGAGCGCACGGCGCGCGCCGCGCACGGCCTGACGCGCACGCTGATCACGAACATGGTCGAAGGCGTGACGAAAGGATTCCGCAAGAGTCTCGAGATTCAGGGCGTCGGCTACCGCGTCGCCAAGGCCGGCGAGAATTTGAACTTCACGCTGGGCTACTCGCACCCGGTCAGCTACGCCGCGCCAAAAGGGATCTCGTTCACCGTCGAGGGGACGACCAAAATTCACGTCGACGGGATCGACAAGCAGCTCGTCGGACAAGTCGCCGCCGAAATCCGCGGTCTTCGTCCGCCCGAGCCCTACAAGGGCAAAGGGATCCGATACGAAGGCGAGCACGTGAAGAAGAAGCTCGGCAAAGCCGGCAAGGGAGCGGCGAAGAAGTAATGCCTATCTCACGAACGGCGAGCCGGCTCAAGCGGCACGCGCGGCTGCGTCGCCGCGTGCGCGGGACGCCCGAGCGTCCGCGCTTGCAGATTCAGCGGACGCTGCACCACATCTACGCGTTCATCGTCGACGACACGAAAGGTCACACGATTGCGGCCAGCTCGACGCGCGAGAAAGCGCTTGGCGGCGACCTCAAATCGAAAAGTAACGTCGAGGCGGCGAAGCGCGTCGGCGCCGAGATTGCGGCGAAGGCGAAGGGCAAGGGGATCACCGCGGTCGTCTTCGACACCAGCGGGCTCAAGTATCACGGTCGGGTAGCGGCGCTCGCGCAAGCGGCGCGCGATGCCGGCTTGGAGTTCTAGATGCAGTTCAGGAATAGAGAACGCGATTCGTCGGGTCTCGAGGAGACGGTCGTGCGCGTCAATCGGGTCGCGAAAGTCGTCAAGGGCGGAAAGCGCTTCAGTTTCAGCGCGCTCGTCGTGGTCGGCGACCGCAAAGGACGCGTCGGCTACGCGATCGGCAAAGCGGGAGAAGTCCCCGAAGCGATTCGCAAAGGGGTCGAAGCGGCGAAGAAGTCGCTGATCAACGTGCCGATGATCGAGAAGACGATTCCGCACGAGATTACAAAGCAAGTCGGCGCGGGGCGCGTCTTCCTCAAGCCCGCGGCGCCGGGGACCGGCGTGATCGCCGGCGGCGCAATGCGCGCGGTTCTCGAACTCGCCGGGATCCACGACATCCTCACCAAGTCGCTCGGCAGCCCCAATCCGATCAACGTCGTCTATGCGACGGTCGAGGCGCTACGCTCGCTGAAGACGGCGGAACAAGTCGGGCGCTTGCGCGGTAAGAGCGCCGCGGAGGTCCTCAACTAATGCCTGCAGCGAAGAAGAAGGCGAGCGGGACGGGCGCCGCGACCAAGCGGACGCCGGCGAAGCGTGCCGCGACCCGCACGGCGTCCGCGATCGCGCACAACGAAGTCGATCTTAGCGTGAGCCCCAATCTTTTGCGGCTCTCGCAGGTTAGACCAAACGAAGGGTCGCGACCGAAGCGCGTTCGGATCGGCCGCGGTCACGGCTCGGGTTTGGTGAAGACCGGCGGCGAAGGCGGAAAAGGGCAAACGGTCCGCTCGGGCGGTGGGAAGGGTCCGGCGTTCGAAGGCGGCCAGACGCCGTGGGCGCGCAGGCTTCCGCAGAAGCTCGGCGTTTCGCAGAAAGCGCGCGACATCGGGCACTTCCGCACGAAGTACGCCGTCGTGAACCTCTGGCAGCTCGCGAGCTGGGAACCGTCGCTCGAAGTCACCCCACAAACGCTTGCGGCCGCCGGCCTCGTCAAGCAGCGCCGCGACGGCGTCAAGATCCTCGGCGGCTCTCGCGACGGGAAGACCCTCCCCAAAGGACTGGTCTTCCGCGACGTTCTCTTTTCGAAGGGCGCTCGCGAAGCGCTCGGCGCCGCCGGCGCCAATCTCGGCGAGGCCTAGTGCTCGACAACCTTCGCGCGGCGTGGACCGTCCCGGATATCCGAGCCCGCATCGGGTTCGTGTTCTTCGCGTTTGCGGTTTTCGTGTTCATGATTCACGTCCAGATTCCGGGCGTGAACGTCAAGCGTTGGGAAGAGCTGCTCGCGCAGGGCACGTTCTACAACTTCCTCGGTTTTCTCTCGGGCGGCGCGTTACAGCGGCTCTCCGTCATCGCGATGGGGATCACGCCGTACATCAACGCCTCGATCATCATGCAGCTGATGACCGTCGTGCTCCCGCAGCTCGAGGAGATGGCGAAGAAAGGCGGCGAGGAAGGCCGTAAGAAGATCAGCCGGTACACGCGTTGGCTCACGATCGTCTTGGCCTTCATCCAGGCGACGACGATGTCGATCGCGATGCAGCGGTCGGGCGTCTTCTACGACACGAGCTTCCCGTTCTTGCTCTTCGTGATCGTGACGCTGGTCTCCGGAACGCTCTTCCTGATGTGGCTCGGCGAGCAGATCACCGACAAGGGGATCGGAAACGGCGTCTCGCTCATCATTTTCGTCGGGATCGTCCTGCGCTATCCGACCTATTTGAGCCAGACGATCGCGGTCGGCGAGAAGCAAGGCTTCAACTGGTTCGGGCTCGTGCTCTTCATCGCGATAGCCCTAATCACGGTCATCTCGATCGTCTTCATGTATCAGGGCCAGCGCCGGATCCCCGTGCAGCAAGCGCGCCGGGTCGTCGGCCGTAAGATGTACGCCGGTCGCTCTTCCTACATACCGCTACGCTTGAACAACGCCGGCGTCATCTCGATCATCTTCGCGATTTCGATCCTGCTGCTGCCGCAACAGGCGCTCTCCTGGCTGGGGACGACGCAGAGCGGCCCCGGCGCGGCGGTCTCGAGCTTCCTGAACACCTGGTTCAGCCCGAACTCGTTCCTCTACAATTTCGTCTACTTCGTCCTGGTCGTGCTCTTCACGTTCTTCTACAGCGCGATCGTCGTCAACACGCGCGACATCGCGGACAATCTCAAGAAGAGCGGCTCGTTCATCCCCGGTATCCGCCCCGGCCAGCCGACCGTCGATTACATCAACAAGATCCTGCTGCGGATCACGACGGTCTCCGCCGTCTACCTCGGCCTGCTCGCGATCCTACCCTCGACGTTGCAGCGCGGCCTCGGCGTAACGACCTTCTATCTCGGCTCGACCTCGCTGCTGATCATCGTCGGCGTAGCGCTCGACACCATGACGCAAATCGAAGCCCGCCTCGCCATGCGCGATTACAAAGGCTTCATAAAAAGATAATGGTCATGGAGCGAGCGCAGAACAATCGAGCAGTTGCAACGGCGTTGTTGCGAGCTCGGACCGGGGGCCCCACGCAAAGCGTGGGGGGCGCGCAGCCTGGGGCGGAGCGCCGTTAGAATGGACGTGATTTTCCTTGGACCTCCGGGGGCTGGGAAGGGGACGCAGGCGCAGATCCTCGAGGAACGCGACGGGATCCGGCAGCTTTCGACCGGCGATATGCTGCGCCGCAACCGCGCAGCGGGGACGGAGCTCGGACGTAAGGCGCAGGCGTACATGGACCGGGGCGACCTCGTTCCGGACGACGTCATCATCGCGATGGTCGAGGACGAGCTGAACAAGCCGGGTGACGTCCTCTTCGATGGTTTCCCGCGCACGGTTACCCAAGCTGAGGCGCTCGATGCGATGCTCCGCCGACATGACCGCCAAGCCGCAGTCGTCCTCTTCGCGATTCCGCTCGAAGCGGTCGAAGAGCGGTTGACCGGGCGCTGGACTAACCCGAAGACGGGCCGGGTCTATCACGAAAAGTTCCATCCACCCGCGCGTCCGGGTATCGACGACGACGGGACTCCACTCGTCCAGCGGGAGGACGACAAGGTGGAGACCGTCCGCAAGCGTCTCGACGTCTACGAACGTCAGACGAGCCCGCTCATCGACTACTACGGCGATCGTTTGATCCCGATCGACGCGACGAAGGCGCTCCAAACGGTCACCGCGGAGCTCGCGGCGAAATTAAAGGGCGCCGTCGCATGATTACGATCAAATCCGCCCGCGAGATCGAGCTTATGCGTAAGAGCGGGAAGGTGACCGCCAAGACGCTTTCTCGCCTGATCGATGCCGCAAAGCCCGGCGTGAGCACGCGCGAGCTGGACCGGATCGCCGAAGAATCGATCCGCTCGATGGGCGGCGTCCCGACGTTCAAAGGCTACAACGGATACCCCGCTTCGATTTGCACCTCGGTCAACGAGCAAGTCGTGCACGGAATACCCGGTTCCTACGTTTTGCGCGAAGGAGACTTGCTCTCGATCGACATCGGAACCACGCTCGAAGGATACGTCAGCGACAGTGCGGTTACGCTCGCGCTCGGCAACGTTTCCGCGAACGCGCGCCGTCTGCTCCGCGTAACGCAGGAGTGCCTCATGCACGGGATCGCTCGGATGCGCGTCGGCAACCATCTCGGCGACATCGGCGCGGCGGTTCAGGCGCACGCCGAGAAAAACGGGTTCGGCGTCGTCCGCGACTTGGTCGGCCACGGGATCGGAACGCGCATGCACGAGGAACCGCAGGTTCCGAACTACGGAAAGCAAGGGCAGGGTCTCGAGCTGCGCGCCGGGCTGGTCCTGGCGATCGAGCCGATGATCACCGAGGGGACGTGGCGGGTCCGGACGTTGACCGACG
>JAFAMS010000515.1 GCA_019233165.1 Vulcanimicrobiota bacterium
AAAGGGCAGCTGTTGATCCAGCTCGACAACCGCGACGAACGGACGCGCTACGCCGCGGCGCTCGCCGCCTACCAGGCGCAGCAAGCCACGGCGAAAGCGGCGCAGCAGAGCCTGGCGCTCACCGAGCAAACGGTGCAGGCGCAGACGCAAGAGGGTCAGGGCGGCGTCGTGACGGCGCAGTCGGGGATCACCGATGCCGAGCAGCAAGTTGGGGTCGCGCAACAGGGCGTAGCCCAGGCGCGCTCCCAGCTGAGCGCCGCGCAAGCCGCGGTTCCCGCCGCGCGCGAAGCCCTCGCCAAGGCACAGGCCGATTACCATCGCACGAGCGAGCTGGTCGCGAGCGGGGATCTGGCGAAGGCGAATCTCGACGCGGCGCGAGCGAGCTTGCAAGGTGCGCAATCGCAGTACCAACAGTCGCTCGACAACGTCGGCGTCGCGCAGGCCGGTGTCGCCTCGGCGATCCAGCGCGTCGGCGCCGCGCAGTCGCAGGTGAGCGTGCAGCAAGGGCAGCTCGTCACCGCGCAGGGAAAGCTGAGTGAAAACCGTTCGCCGTACCGGGTGAGCTCGTCGCAAGCGCAAGCTGCTGCCGCCTCCGCGCAGTCGGGATCGCTTGCCGCGCAGTTACGGACGGCGGCCGATCAGCTCTCCTATACGAAGATCGTCGCGCCGATCGACGGGTACGTCGGGCTCAAGAGCGTCGACATCGGCCAACAGGTCTCGCCGGGCTCGCCGCTCCTCACGATCGTCCCGCTCGACAGAATCTACATCACGGCAAATTTCAAGGAGACGCAGGTTGGGAACATGCGTCCGGGGCAGCCTGTCGACATCTCGGTAGACGCGTACAAGGGCGTTCGGTTCAACGGCCACGTCGAGGCGATCTCGCCGGCGTCGCAAAACACCTTCGCGCTCGTCCCGGCGCAGAATGCTTCGGGGAACTTCGTGAAGGTGACGCAGCGGATTCCGGTACGCATCATCGTCGACAGCGCGTCGAAGCCGATCTCCGAGGTCCCGCTGCGGCCGGGTATGTCGGTCGTAGCCTCCGTCAAAGTCAAGTAAGGGCAAGAATGCGCAATCGTACGACGGGGCTCGCTCTGAGCCTCACTTTCAGCACGTCCCTCGCGCTCCCGATCGCGGCGCTCGCCCAGCCGGCGCCGGCACCGATCCCCACCGCGACGCCGTACGTTTTCCCGAGCTCGATCCCAGCGGGTTCGTCGCCGATCCCGATCCCCTCGCCGGTTACCGTTTCGGTTCCGGCGGTCGCGCCGGGGTTCAGCGCGCCGAATGTCGGCACGCCGAACGCGGATATCGCCGGCGTCGCCCAGTCGCCGTTCGTGGGAATCTCGCTGCAAGACGCGGTCACGATGGCACTGGCGCGGAACACCGATATCGCGGTCTCGCAAGCAAACCGCCGGATCGCCGCGTTCCAAATCGTAGCGGCTGAAGGCTCGTACGACGTGCACTTCCAACTGGTGCCCTCGTATTCGCATTCCGTGCAGCCGCCGGTCGCGCTCTTTCAGAGCGGTCCCGGTTTCACGCCGTACACGACCGACACGCTCGGCGCGAACCTCGGATTCTCCGGGCAGACGATCGGCGGGACCCGCTACAACGTCACGGGGAGCGGCTCGCGCGTTACGTCGAACCTCTCGACGAACGCGTTCAATCCGTATTATCCGACCGCACTTTCGTTCAGCCTAACGCAGCCGCTCGCGCGCGGTTTGCAGATGGACGAGGCCCGCCGGGAGCTCGAGCTCGCGCGGATCGGCGCCGATGCGGACACGGACGCCTTGCTTGCGACCGCGCAACAGTCGATCGCGAACGTAGCGGACACGTACTGGGATCTGGTGGCGGCGTGGCGGAACGTCGCGATTCAACAAGAAGGCTTGAACACGGCGCTCGCGCAGGCGCAGAGCAATCAGCGCCTCGTCAAGCAAGGCGCCGCCGCACCGGTCGACGTCGTCGAGTCGAACGATCAGGTCAACACCTTCCAAGACAACGTGTTCTCGGCGCTGCAAAACGTGCAGCGGCTCCAAACGCAGCTCAAGAGCTTGATCCTTGCCAATCCGACCGATCCGGCGTGGATGGCGAACCTCGTCCCGACGACGAGCGTCACGCAGCTCCCGCCCGAAGAGACGGTCGACAGCGTCCTGATTGCGGCGCTGGCGAGCCGGCCTGAGGTCGCGCAGCTCCGCGAAGCGCGGCGGCAAGCCGACGTCAACGCGAAATACGCGCGCGAGCAGATGAAGCCGCAGGTCGATCTCGGGCTCGGTTACACGACGAACGGCTTCGCCGGGAATCCCCTCTCGCCGCAGTCGGTCCCGACGACGGCTCTCTTCATCGCACAGAGCACGGCGATCAATCAGCTGATCGCGGTCGCGAACAAGTCGCTCCCGCCGAACCAGCAGATCCCATTCTTGCCGAACCTCAACTTCAACTCGCCGAACTACTTGACCGGCGGCTTCGGTACCTCGGTGAACAACCTCACGAGCAACCGGTTTCCGACGTACGTCGCGCAGGTCACGATCGGGCTGCCGCTGCAGAACCGCACGGCGCGAGGCAACTACGACGCCGCGCTCGAGCAAGAGCGCTCGCTCATCGTGCAGCAAATCGCGCTCATCCAGCGGCTCAAGCTCGAGTCCGCGAACGCCGTCCAGAGCTTGCGCTCGGCACGCTCGCGCGTGATCGCCGCGCGCTCTGCCCGCGAGGCAGCCGAACAAGTCTACGCCAGCGAGGTCCGCAAATTCAGGGCCGGGACGTCGACGACGTTCCTCGTCCTGCAGCGCGCGCTCAACCTCTCGGACAATCGCGGCCGCGAGCTGCAAGCCCAAACGGATCTGAACAAAGCCCTCGTCGAGCTCGAAAGAGTGCGCGGCCGGTTGTTCACGAGCTACAATCTGGATCCCGGCACCCTAGGGACGCGGACGCTGATGCTCACCGGTTCGCAAGTCCCGGGCGCAATCAGCCACGGCACGCCTCCGTCCGCGCCGCCGACGCCGGCCCCGAGTCAAACGATCCCGCCGGCGGTTAGGCCGTAGTTCAGGCGAAACGAGCTGCGAGAATAGCTACGTCGTCGTGCCAGCCGCTGCGGGAAAACGCTTCGCTTCGTTCGAGGATCGCATCGATGATCGCGCTCGGCTGTTCGTCGCGGTGCGCGCTGACGCATTCGTGCAATCGGTCGATGCCGAAGAACGAACCGTCCGCGCCGCGCGTCTCCGTGACGCCGTCCGTCGCCGCAACGAGCAGCGATCCTGGCCACAAGTCGACCGTCTCTTGCCTGAAGAGGTGGTGCTGATCGTCGAAAACGCCGATGATCGGCGCCGTCGGCGCAAGGACCTGGGGATCCATATGAGGATGCACCAAAAATGCCGGTTCGTGTCCGGCGCACGCGTACGTCATCGTGCGGCGCCGCGAATCGACGATGGCGAAAAACACGGACGCAAATGACTCGATCTGTTCGAACGTGCTGTTCTCGAGATAGAGCCGATCCATCGCGCGCATGGTCTTTTCCGGCGTGAGCCCGTGCGAGGCGTACGCTCTTAAACCGTACTTTATCAGCGCGGCGTGAACGGCGGCTTGTGGACCTTTGCCGGAAATGTCGGCTATCGACAGCGCTACGGCGCCGTTGTCGAACTGATAGACGTCGACGATGTCGCCGCCGCACTGGGGTTCGGCGAGTCGATACGCAACGCCGTACGAAACGCCCGGAACGTTACGGTCGCCTTGCGAAAATAAGTGCGAAGCAAGGATCGCAGCGGTCCTGACGGACCCGTCGTCGACGTCCTCGTTTTGGAGCAATTTCGTCGAGGCCGTCCCGGGGGGGGAAATCGATTTCGACCGGTTCTGGTTGGACTACTTGACCGGCGGTTTTTCCAATAGGTGTAGAATCCGATTCTTTCACGGTCATGAACCTTGAGTTCGCGGTGAGGAAGAGCGATCAGTTAGGCCGCCGGCTCGGATAGCAAAAAAGCGAGCGTGTTCCAAGCCTCGCCGGCGCTGTCTTTTTGTCTAACTCGGACGCGATGTCCGCCGTTTCCAGAAACGCTTAACGTTTTCGTAACGTGGGAAACTTGGTGGCTTGACTATGCCTCCAAGCCACGGGCCGCTGCCCGGTCGACCAGCCAAGTCAGCGTTCCGTTTTCGGGGTTGAGAAGCTGCGATGGATAGAGGTCGGGATTGCGCGGGCCGGAGAGCACCTGCGCGAGCGAAGCGGCTTTGCTCTCGCCGCCCGCGGCGACTAAAATTGCGCGGGCACTGTTGATAACCCGCGACGTCACCGTGATCCGGTCGGTGTTCAGTTTCTCGACGTGCGTAACGGCGACGAGCCGCTGCGGATCGATCTGCGCGAGCGTCCCGGGGAAGAGCGAAGCGGTATGTCCGTCCGGGCCCATTCCGAGGTTGACGAGATCGAAGATCGGACGCTCGCCGAGGGTCCGCCGCAGCGTCGCCTCGTACTCGTCGGCGGCTTTCTGCGGGGTCAGCTCGCCCCGGATGCGATAGACGTGCTCCGAGGCGATCCCGAGCGGCCCGAGCAGATGCTCTCGGGCCATCCCGAAGTTCGAATTGGGATCGTCCGGGCCGACGCTACGCTCGTCGCCGAAGTAGAAGAAGACCGCGCTCCAATCGACGTTCGAACGCAGCGGCTCCGCGCACAAGAGATCGAACGCCGCCTTCGGCGTCGAGCCTCCCGCGAGCGTGACGTTGAACAGACCGCGCTGCGCGATCGCGTCGCGCGCGAGCTCCACGAACAGCTCCGCGGAGCGCCGTGCGAGCTCCGCTTCGCCGGCGACGACCTCGAGCTTCCCGATCAACCTACCTCAGCAACTCGCCGACGCAGCGCAGGGCTTCGATAAAGATATCGTCCGGG
>JAFAMS010000049.1 GCA_019233165.1 Vulcanimicrobiota bacterium
ATGCGCGTCGCATCCTCACCGCGCCAGGTCGTCGGCGCGCTGCGGGTCTCCGTCGCCGGTGCTCGGCCCGAAGCGGCAAAACTCTACGAACGGCGCCGCCCGATGAGCGCGCTCGCGCGAACGATCGTCGAGCGACTCGTCTCCCGCCCGGCTCACCGTTCGATCGTGTTGCAGATCGCCGAGGGCCGCATCTTCCTTTCGGTTCGCCGCGACGCCGGCGGGATGCGGCTCGTCGCGCTCTGTCCTCCTGCGGCCCGCCCGCGGATCGAAGCCGCGCTCGCGCAAGCGCGCTTCGCGCTCGCCTCGAGTGGGTTTGCGGTCGCGTGGTAAACGCGTCGATTTCGCAGATCCTCGCCGAGATCGAGCGGCGCGGCGAAGACCTCGAGATCCTGTTTTCGGCGGGCGCCCAACCGCACTACGACGACGTCCTCGGCGCTGAAGCGATCGAGCGCGACCAGAGTCCGCTCTCGATCGTTCCCCCACGCGACGCCTATCTCGCTACCGGGGACCCCGTACGCCCTTCGTTTACGCGCGACGGCGCGCTCCAGCTGCGTGACGGCGTGCTCGTCACCTCGGACGGTTCGCAAGTCCTGGGAGGCGATCCGCCGGCCGCGCTGCACATCGAACGCGCCGACGCGATCCTCGGACGGTTCGAAGACGCCCGAATAGACCCCGACGGTTTGTTCAGCTATGCCCGCACGGCGATCGACCCGCAAACGCTCGCGACGACCGTCGAGCGCGTCGATGCCGGACGCGTCGCGCTCGCCCGTTTCCCTTCCGGTACGCGCCTCGAGCGCGTCGACGCGACGCACGTGCGCCCGCCGCCGGGCGTAACGCCCGCCTTTGGAACTCCGGCCGACGGAAGTTTCGGCGCGCTTGCGGTCAGGAGCCGCGCCGTGCGGCGGATCGATCCCGACGCGGCGATCGTGCGCTTGCAAGACGCGTATCTCGCGGCGCGTGCGCTCGGTGCGGCCGAGCGGACCCGCAACGGAATGGCGAAGGCCGCGTTCGATTTGGTGAAATGACGATCCGCCGAATTGCGTGGGACGCGGTCGGCGGAATGCGATTCGTTCGGCCCTGCACGCTGCCGCTCGAGGCGCTCGCGGAGATCGCAGCGACGCTTTCCCAGCGGCTGCGCCGGCTCTTCGAGCCCGCGCCCACCGTCGATTTCTTTCCGCCGGTCGCGCTCGAGTCGCAGACGTGGGAAGCGTTGTGCGAGAACGCATGCTTGTACCCGCTCGAAGGCGCGCGGCGAGCGTGTATCGTCGTGCTCTCGGTAAAGGATGCGCGGGCTCTGGTGGGACGCGCGTGCGGCGAGCACCGGCTCACCGTCGAAACGCCGGTGATCTCGCGCGTCGAGCGCCGCGTGCTCGACCGATTCGTCGAGGAACTCGTCCCAACGCTCGAGCCGTTGTGCGGTCGCTCACAGCTCGCGCGCACGTCGCGCGCGACGGTTCCCGCCGCCTTCGTGCAGATGCGTGTCGGCGGCGAGGCCGGCTCCTTTTCGTTCGGCCTTGGATTCGACGAGGATCCCGAGCCGCCGACGGGTCCTACGCTCGATGCGGCCGCGCTCGAGGGTTGCCCGCTTGATTGCTCGGCGCTGCTCGGAACCGCAACCGTCGAAATCGCCGAATTTGCCGCGCTCTCGCTCGGAGCGGTGCTGAGACTGGATACCAAGGTAGGCCCCTCCGCCACCTTGAAGCTGGGCCCGAACCCGATCGCGTCTGGAGAAGGCGGCGTCCTCGGCGCTCGGGCCGCCTTTCTGGTGCACGACGTGCATCCCGGAACCCCTTAAAATGATGAAGATCTCTGAAAACGGCCGAAATCTCGACCTGCTCCTGAACGTCTCGCTGCAAGTGACCGCCGAGCTCGGCAAGTGCAAGATGAACGTTCGGGATATCTTGAAGTTAGGGACCGGTTCGGTCGTCGAGCTCGATCGGCTGGCAGGCGGCCCCGTTGACTTGCTCGTGAACAACAAGCTCGTCGCTCGCGGCGAGGTCGTCGCGATCGACGACAATTTCGGCGTTCGCGTCACGGAACTGATCGACCAGCCCGAGCCGTAAGTTCGTAGCGGCGCGGACACCGCGCGGAAATCGTCCTTCGCAAGAATCCTTGCGTGGACGATCTTTTCGCGCTCGCAGCCCACGCGCGTGCGTCGCTTCCGATCGACGTCTTGGCTGGGCTCACGCTGCTCGCGCTCCTTCCCTTCGTCGCGGTCATGACGACCTCGTTCGTCCGGATCGTCGTCGTCCTCTCGCTCGTGCGCTCGGCGCTCGGGACGGCTGCGGTCCCGCCGAACGCGATTCTCACCGGATTGGCGCTCGTGCTGACGTTCGTCGTGATGACGCCGACGCTGCAAGCGATCTCTCGCGACGCCGTGCGTCCTTATGCTCGCGGCGAGCTCTCGCAAGCCGCGTTCTTCCGGCGCGCCGTCGCACCGTTGCGCGCCTTCATGCTCCGCCAGGCGCACGCAAAAGATCTCACGTTGTTCGCACGCGTCGCGCGCCGCCCGCAGAAGGATGCTGCCGCGGCGGTGCCCCTGTCGGTGCTCGTTCCGGCCTTCGTCGTGGGAGAGCTGCGGAGCGCATTTGCGATCGGCGTCGCGCTCTATCTCCCGTTTCTTGCGATCGCCCTGGCGGTGGCGGCGATCTTGATGGGGCTGGGGATGCTCATGCTCAGCCCGCCGATCGTTTCGCTTCCGATCAAGCTGCTGCTCTTCGTGAGCGTCGACGGCTGGGCGCTGGTCTGCGCGGGAGTCACCGGCTCGTTCAGATAAGACAACGGGCGGGGTATCCGCCGATCAAGATCATCGATTCCCTCGTCAACAAGCGCCCGTTTTTCTCGTTCGAGTTCTTTCCGCCGAAGACGGACGATGGGGTCCGTTCGCTCTTCGAGACGATCGCGCAACTGCGGGTTCTCGACCCGGCGTTCGTCTCGATCACCTATGGCGCCGGTGGTTCGACGCGAGCGCGAACGATCGAGCTTGCAAAGAGGATGCGAGGCGAGCTGGGGATCGACGTGCTCGCGCACGTCACCTGCGTCGGCTCGACGCGCGACGAACTGCGCGCCCTCTTCGACGAGCTCGCCGCGGCAAATATCGAAAACATCATGGCGCTGCGGGGCGATCCGCCCAAAGGCGAGGCGGCGTTCGTCGCGCCGGCAGGCGGATTCCGATACGCCTCGGAGCTGATCGCGATGCTCGCGCGCGAATACGCTTTCTGCATCGGCGCCGCGTGTTACCCGGAAGTCCACCCGGAAGCCCCGGACGCGGATACCGATCTCTCGCATGCCGTGGAGAAGGTTCGCGCCGGAGCCGACTTCCTTACGACGCAACTGTTCTTCGATTCGGACGTCTACTACCGTTTCGTCGAGCGCGCTCGCGCGGCAGGGATCAACGTCCCGATCATACCGGGAATCATGCCGATCACCGACTACAAGCAGATCCGGCGTTTCACCGAGATGTGCGGTGCGAAGATCCCACGGGGTTTGCGTAGCGAGCTCGACCGCCAAGCCGATGACCCCGAGGCGGTCGCCGAGCTGGGCGTGGCTTTCGCAACGCTGCAATCTGCCGAGTTGTTGGCCTGCGGCGCGCCGGGGATTCACTTCTATACCCTGAATCGCTCGCCGGCGACGCGCGCCGTCTGCTCGGCGCTGCGCGCGGCAAGGCTGGCCATCCCGGCGTAACGCCGCGTCAATCGCGAGCCGTCACGATGCTCGCGATGACCGCGTTCGACGCGCTGCTGCATCAAGCGTTTCTCGTCTGCGCCCTGCTCGCGCTTCCCGCGTTGGCGGTAACGACGGTCGCCGGGACCCTGATCGCGATCGTGCAGGCCGCGACGCAAGTACAAGACCAAACGCTCTCGTTGCTGCCCAAGCTTCTCGCGACCGCCGCGCTGGTCTGGCTCTTCGGCGCTTTCGGTCTGCGGCTCTGCGCCGAGCTCTTCGCTTCGGCGCTGGCGGCGATCCCGGCGCTCGTTCGCGGCTAGCCGATGAGCGCAACGCTGACCCTCGTCTTCGCACGTGCCGTCGGATTCGTCGCGCGGGCTCCCGGCTTCCGTGCGAACGTGCCCGCGCCGCTGCGAGCCGGATTCGCGCTCCTCTTAGCGTGCGCCGTCATCCCGAACGAGCGCGTACCGCCGGCCGATGCGGCGACGTTCGCGCTCCTCGTCGCCGGCGAGGTGCTTGTGGGTGCGCTGCTCGCCTTTGCAGCCGCGCTCGTGAGCGAATGCGTCGCTTGCGCGGGACGGCTGCTGGACGATTTTGCCGGCGTGCGCGCCGCGCTTCCCGGAACGACGCTCGCACCTGCAGGGTTCGGCGGCCTTTGGTCGCTCGTGTTCTGGGCCGCGTTCTTCGCGTTCGGCGGGATCGAGCTGACGATCCTCGCGTTCGCGCGAAGCTTCGAGCTCCTCCCAATCGGACACGCAATCGACGGACGAGCGCCGGCGGCGTTTTCGATCGCGGCGGGAGTCGGATTCTTTCACCTCGCGTTCGACCTCGCGCTCCCGGCGCTCGCAACCGGACTGGTCGTCCACCTTTCGCTCGGCGCACTCGGCCGCGTCGTCCCGCGTTTCGGGAATCCGACCCTCGCATTTCCCGCGGCGTTTGCCGTCGTGCTGCTCGCGGGCTTTGCCGCATTGCCGGCGATCGAGCAACTCGCGGTTAGGCCGCTCGGCGGTCTGCAGGCGCTTTTCCCCGGCCATTGAGCGCGAAGCCGTACGATCCGACGCCATCGCGTCTCGCAAAGGCTCGCCGCGATGGTGATACTCCCGTCTCGCACGACGCGGTCGCGGTCGCAGCGCTGCTCGGAGGATTGGTCGCGCTCCTATGGCTGGGACGCCCTTGGTGGCTCGCAGCGGCGAACGCGCTCGGTGCAACGACGAGCGTCGAGCGCAGCATTTCGATCGCCGGACGACTGATGGCGCCGGTCGTCGCGGTCGTCTCGGCCTCGGCGCTCGGAGCGCTCCTCGGCGGCGCGTTGCAAACGCGAGGGCTCGCGTTGCACGCGTTGCGCTTCAAGTTGACGGCGAGCGTCCCGTTCAATCGTCAGACGCTCGCGAGCGCGGCCCGTGCGAGCGTGGCGACGATCCTAGCGGTCCTGGGACTCGTCGCATTCGTGCGACCGGGGATTGCCTCGGCGGCGACGGCGCTTGGCGTCGTCCTTGCCGTCGGCGTGCTCAGCGCATGCGTCGACCTCGCGAGCGTACGCGCCGCGTGGCTCAGACGGCTGCGGATGAGCCACGACGAGCTGCGACGCGACATGCGCGAACAAGAGGGCGATCCGGAAGCAAAAGCGCGCCGGCGCCGGACCCACCGCTCGATCGTGCGCGGCTCGTTGCGTGAAGTTCGCCGCGCGACGTTCGTCGTGGTAAATCCGACGCACGTGGCAGTCGCGCTCCGCTACGCACCGCCCGAGGTTTGCGTCCCGACCATCGTCGTGCGCGCGCTCGACGGAGGAGCGCTCCGCGTGAAGGCGTTGGCTCGCGACGCTGAGGTCCCCGTGGTCGAAAATGCCGAGCTGGCGCGAGAACTGTATGCGGTCGGCTCGCTGGGGCCGATCCCGCCGGAGCTCTACGTCGCCGTCGCGCACGTCGTCGCCTCGCTCTTGCGCGAATGAAGCAGTCCAACTACGCGTTCGCGGCCATCGTGCTCGGGATCGTCGTCGTGCTCGTGGTCCCGCTCCCTCCGGTGTTGCTCGATCTCTTGCTCGGGATCGACATCTTGGCCGCGGCGCTGATCTTGCTGGTCTCGATTCGCACCGAAGAGCCGCTCGAGTTCTCGGCGTTTGCACCCGCGTTGCTCGTCGCGACGCTGTACCGGTTGGCGCTCGACGTCTCCGCGACACGTTTGATCCTCACCCGCGGCGACGTCCCCGGCTCCGTCGGCTCCGTCATTCCGGCCTTCGGCGCATTCGTCGTCGGCGGGAACGTCGTCGTGGGCCTCATCGTCTTTGCCATTCTCGTCACGATCCAATTCGTCGTCATCGCAACGGGCGCACAGCGAGTCGCCGAGGTCGCGGCTCGATTCACGCTTGACGCGATGCCCGGCAAGCAAATGGCGATCGACGCCGACGTGCATGCCGGCGTCCTCGACCCCGATGCGGCGCGGCTGAAGCGCGCGCGCGTGCAGCGGGAAGCGGACTTCTACGGGGCGATGGACGGTGCCGGAAAGTTCGTGAAAGGCGACGCGGTGGCGGCGCTCGTCATCGTTGCGCTCAACCTGTGCGGGGGAATCGCCGTTGGGTTGGTCCACGGGATGAAGCCTGCGGACGCATTCGGCACCTTCGCAATCCTGTCGATCGGCAACGCGCTCGTCACGACGCTTCCCGCGTTCTTGATCTCGCTGGCGATGGGTTTGATGGTTACGCGGGTCGCCGCGGAGCGTGCGCTGGGTGCCGATCTCGCCTTGCAACTTCTCGCGCGTCCCGATGCATTGCGCGGCGCGGCGGCGCTGATTGGAATTCTCGCATTCGTCCCAGGACTTCCCGGACCACTCTTCGCCGCGCTGGCGGTCGCCGGATTCGCGGCCTCGCACGTCGCGGTGCGCAGAGCGCGGCAAGAGTTCGGAGACGCGGAAGCGCGGGCCGCGCAGGCAAGGCGCGGTGCGCTGCGCCGGCCGGAGAGCGCGCTCGGCTTGGTCGGCGTCGATCCGCTCTCGATCGAGCTCGGTGCGAACCTGCTCGGATTGCTCGCGCCGCCGAACGACGATGCGCTCCTCGATCGAATCGGCGAAGTGCGGCGCGCGCTCGCTCTGGAGATCGGGATCGTGATCCCGGGCGTTCGCCTCCGCGATGACCCGGGCCGGGAGTCCGACTCGTATGCGATCCGGGTTCACGACGCGACCGCCGCCATCGGAACGCTGCGCCTCGACCGCTACCTGGCGCTCGGCGATCCGCCAACGCTGCAGCAGCTCCCCGGCGAGACGACGCGCGAGCCCGTCTACGGATTGGAGGCGCGCGCGATCCCCGAGAGCGCGTGCGAGGGTGCGAAGGCGCGCGGACTCGCCGTGTTCGATCCGATCTCGATCCTCGGCTCGCACCTTGCCGAGGTCGCACGGCGCCATGCGAGCGAGCTTTTCGGACGCCAAGAATTCGCGACGCTGCTCGAGCATTTGCGGTCCTTCGCGCCGGCGCTCGTCAAAGAGTTCGGCGACCAAGGCGTCCCCTACGCCGTCGCGCACCGGGTCTTCTTGACGTTGCTGCGCGAGCGCATGTGGCCGCGCGATCCGCTCGTCGTCCTCGAGGCGATCGTCGACGCGGCCGGCGCGCGTGATCCGCGCGAACTCGCGGAGGCGGCAAGGCGCCGGATCGTCCCGCTCGAGCTGCGGCGACGCAACGAGACGCTCGCGGCCTTGGCAGCGGCTCCGGAGCTCGAGGAGAGGCTCGCCGGGTACGAGGATCCGGAGCTAGGGATGGCGCCGGATCCGGGCCTCGCCTCGGCGCTGCGAGGGCGTCTGCTCGAGCACGCAGAGCGCTTTGCTCGGAACGCGGCGATCGTGACCTCGACGCGGGCGCGGCCGCTCTTGAGCGAGCTCGTCTATCGCTGGGGGCTGCCCCTCGAGGTCTTCTCGTACGCGGAGCTACCGCACGAGATGCCGCTCGAGCCGGTTGGAATTCTCGAAGCGGCTTAGTTGTTCGAGCTCTTCGGCTTGCCGTTTCCGAAGCACGCGGGGCAACGTCCCGTAATCGTGAGCGAACAGTCGACGTCGCCGAAGTGGTGCATCGTTCCGATCGCTTGCGCGATCTCGTTCAGTCCGGGCGCTGCGACGTTCACGAGCTGCCGGCATTCGACGCAGAGAAGGTGGTGGTGTTTTTCGATCACCGCTTCGAAGCGCGCCGCCGAAGCCGCGTACGAAAAAACTTGGACGAGCCCCAGCTCGCGCAGGATGTCGAGCGTGCGATAAATCGTCCCAAGGCTCACGCCGGGGAGCTCTTCGCGCACGCGCTCGAGGATCGTCTCGGCCGAGAGATGCGAGCCGCCTCCATCGAGAGCCCGCAAAATTGCGGCACGCTGCTTCGTCAGACGGTATCGGGTCTGAAGAAGGCCGGCGTCGACCCCTCTAACGTCCATAGCAAGCGTCCTCCGAGCGGGCCTGCATTTTGTTTGACCGGGAAAGGCGACCCTGCTACAATCTGCGGGTTCTCCCCTTCCGCCGGCAGAAAATGTGGTCTAGGTTCAAGAATCCACTGAAGGCGGCGTTGCTAGTCGCCTTCGTTGCGCTGTGCGTCTGGGCTATCGTCCCGGTGCAGCAAAAGATTAAGCTCGGCCTCGATCTCCGGGGCGGCGTTCGCGTATTGCTCGAACTGCAGCCCACGAAGGACGTTCCTTCGATCACGAGCCAAGTGCAGAGCCAGGTCGAGCAGGTCGTCGACAACCGGATCAACGGTCTCGGCGTGACCGAGCCGCAAATCTCGCGCGTCGGGACGAACCGATTGCTCGTCGAGCTTCCCGACGTGAAGAACCCCGACGAAGCGGTGCGCGCGCTCAAAGATGTCGCGAACCTCGAGTTCAAGATCGTTCCGCAAAAGGTCGCCGACCGCGCGTACGCGGCGCAGAACTCCGGCAAAGATACCGCCTACATCCGCGGCGACGTCCGGCATCCGAGCCAGGCGTACCTCGACAGCGGCCCGACCGTCTATACCGGCGCGGAACTGAAAGGCGCGCAGCCGTCGTACACCCAGGGCGGCCAGCCGAAGATCGACTTTCAGACGAAGAATCCGGGCAAGTTCGATGCGCTGACGCGCAAGTATCTGCACCAGAATCTCGGGATCTTCTTGGACAAGAGCTTCGTCTCGGCGCCGGTGATTCAGGCCCCGATCGGCGAGAGCGGTGAGATCACCGGAAACTTCACCGAAGACGACGTGGTGCGAACGGCCAACGAGCTCAACGCGGGCGCGCTTCCCGTCCCGGTCGTCGTGATCTCGAACGACACGATCGGTCCGGTCTTGGGCAAGATCGATCTCGAGAAATCGCTCTACGCGGCCTCGATCGGTCTCGCGCTCGTGATGCTCTTCATGATCGTGATGTACCGCGTCCCGGGCTTTCTCGCCGACCTCGCGCTCGTCGTCTACGTCGTCGCGCTGCTGGCGCTCTTGGCGGTGAACAAAGCCGTGCTGACGCTCCCAGGGATCGCCGGCTTCGTGCTGTCGATCGGGATGGCGGTCGATGCGAACGTCCTTATCTTCGAGCGGCTCAAAGAAGAGCTCTGGTCTGGGAAGACGCTCCGCGCCGCGGTGCGCACCGGGTTTGCGCGCGCGTTCAGCTCGGTCTTCGACAGCCACGTCACGACGATCGTCGGCGCCGGCGTCCTGTTCTTGCTCGGAACCGGGACGGTCAAAGGTTTCGCCTACACGCTCTTCTGGGGGACGGTCTTCTCGCTCGGCACCGCCGTCTACATCACGCGGTTTTTCGTGGACGCGCTGGTCGACAACAACGTCGTGACTTCGCCGGCCGCGTGGGGCGCCGAACCGCTCGTCCCCGAAGCGAAAGCCCAGACGGTTTAAGCGATGTTTTTCCGCCGCCTGCACTGGAACGTCGTCGGCTGGTTCAAGATCGTCTCGGCGATCTCGTACGCGGTCATCCTCGCCGGGCTGCTCGTGATGGGCTACCACTGGGTGAAGACCGGCTCGCCGCTGCGCCTGGGACTCTCGTTCACCGGCGGGACCGACGTCACGGCGAAGTTCGTGCGGCCGGTCGGCCAGCCCGAGATCGCGCAAGCGCTCGGCAAGGTCGGCGTCGCCGACGCGCGGATCAATACGCTCAGCAAGACCGGCGACCAGGCGAACACGCGCTGGACGATCGAGACGCAGACCGACTTCGGGAACGATACCTCGAAGCTCTGGGACGCGCTCAACGGCGTCGCACCGGTCGACCGCGGGCAGTCGGAGATCTCGTCGGTCGGCCCCTCGCTCTCACACGAGTACCTGCTCAAAGCGTTGTGGGCGCTGGTGATCGCGATCTCGATCCAGTTCGTCTACATCGCCTTCCGGTTCGGCTGGAACTACATCTTCGGGCTCGTCACGATCGTCGCGCTGGTCCGCGACTCGCTGATGATGATCGGGATCTACGCGATCGCCGACAAGCGGGTCGACGACGCATTCCTCGCGGCCGTTCTGACCGTGATCGGCTATTCGGTGATGGACACGATCGTGATTCTCGACCGGATCCGCGAGAACACGAAGCTCATGGACGGCGAGCCGTACGAGAAGATCGTCAACACGTCGATCCTGCAGACGATGACGCGCTCGGTGAACACGCTGGCGACCGTCGTGATCACGCTCGTCGCGCTCCTCGCGTTCGGCGGCGCGTCCCTACAGAACTTCGCGTTCGCGCTGCTCGTCGGGATCTGCTCGGGTGGCTATCACTCGATCTTCTACTCGGCGCCGCTCGTCGTCGGCTTGCGCAAACGTCAGCTCGAACGCGCCCAGCGCCGGCGCGAGCTCGGCCTCGCCGCGCCGCAGAGCCCCAAGCCGCGGACCGTCGCCGAGGCGCGGGCGCAAGCGCGCTCTGCGGCCGAGCGAGAAGCGATCGTCACCGCGCGCAAAGAGCGCAAGCAGCGCGAAAAGCTCGAATCGCGCGGCGGCCAGCAGCAGCGACCGGGGCGATACCGCAAGCGCACGCCGACGACCAGCTCGGCAACCGTCGAGACGATCGTCGAGAGCGAGCCGGAGATCGATCCGCTCGACGCCCAGCAAGCCGGATTGCACGACGAAGCGCTCGAGCTCGGGCACGAAGAGATCCACCTGAACCTCGACGAGCCGGGCGAAGGTGGCGAGTCGAAGGCCGGCGGCTAACAAACCGCTCCCACCTCCGACGCCGTCGGAGGCTGCCTTCGAGCGGCTCCTCGCCGGTCTCGGCGAGGAGCGCAGCGAGTCGCGGGAATTCGTCGACGCGCTGTTCGCAAAACGCGCGCAGTACGAAGCACCGGAACGTTATGCGAATCTCGGCGACGCGTGGGAGTTCAACACCAAGCTCGCCGGCGTAACGTTCGAAGGCCGGCAAGATATCGCCGCAAGCCTCCAGCCGGGAGCGATGCTCGAATTGCGCCGCCAACCCGAGAATCCGTACGACGCAAACGCGATCGCGTGCCATTATGGCGCGCTGCAAGTAGGCTACCTCAACCGCGAGATGGCAGCGAAGCTCGCGCCGCTCATCGACGGCGAAGGCCGCCGCTATGCGGCGCAGATCACCGCCGTCACCGGCGGGAAGAGCGGCCGCTCGTGGGGCGTCAACGTGCGTCTGCGCCGCAGCGACGCCGCTCGCGGTTCGCGGACGTTCGCCGCGCCCCAACGCGGCGCCGGCGCCGGCGGCGTCCGAAAGGCGCTAATCGGCGAGCATCCGATCCGCGAGCCGCAAGCGCTCGTCCTCGAGCGGATCGGCTCGGGTGCGAATACCCTCGCGGTCATGGGAACGGGCCGCGGCAAATCGTTCTGCTTTCAGTACGCCGGAGCGCTCGCGGCCCTCGAGCGAGCGGCGAAAACGCTCGTCGTCTACCCGCTGCGCGCGCTCGCGAACGATCAGTTCGATGCGATGGAGAAGCGCCTGGGACCGCTCGGCCTGCGGATCTTTCGGGCGAACGGCGCGATCGACGGCGACGAGCGCGGCGAGCTGATGGCGGCGCTCGAGTCGGGGACGTGGGACATCGTGTGCTCGACGCCGGAGTTCGTCGAGTACCACGTCGAGCGCTTTGCCGGAGCGGCGAGCCGTCCGTCGCTCGTCGTGATCGACGAGGTCCATCACGTCTACGAAGCGACGCATCGGCCGGCGTACGCGAAGTTTGCCGCCACGCTAGCCAAGCTGGGCGCGCCGCAGATCCTGGCGTTGACCGCGACCGCGAAAGACGACGCCTTCGATCACGTAACGCGCGAGCTCGGAATCGACGCGTGGGTGATCGACCCGACGGTTCGCGAGAACCTGCACGTCGTCGACGCCCGCGGGACCGGTGAGAAGGACGAGTATCTGCTCAACGCGCTCGACGGTAGCGGCAAGGCGATCGTCTATTGCAACTCGCGGGCGAAGTCGATGGCCGTCGCGGAACGCCTGCGCGTCGCCTTTCGCGGGGAAGTGGCTTTTTATCACGCCGCGATGGGCGCCGCCGAACGAACTGCGGTCGAGCGCTATTTCCGGGAAGGCGAGGTGCGCATCGTCGTCGCTACTTCAGCGTTCGGAGAGGGGATCGACCTCCCGGACGTCCGCGACGTCGTGCTGTACCATCTCAGCTTCGATTTCACCGACTTCAACCAGCAAGCCGGCCGGGCCGGACGCGACGGCGTGGATGCCAGGATCCACTTGCTCTTCGGCGAGGCGGACCGCTCGCTCAACGATTTCATCATCGCGCGGGAGGCGCCTGAGTTGGGGACGCTCCGCGAGATCTATCGGGCGATGAAAGATTTTGCCCGGGAAAGGATCGTGCGCGTCGACTACGGCGACGTTGCCGCGGCGGTCGACAGCAAGGTCGTCGATGCCCGCACGATCGGGATTGCGGCGCGGATCTTCGAGGACGCCGGGCTCATCGAGGCCGGGATCGACGACGAAGGCCGTTTCGTGCGGATGCTCGAGGTGTCGACACGGATCGACATGACGCAGAACGCACTCTTCGCGGAAGGTCAGGCCAACCGCGAGAGCTTCGAGCGGTTCGCGAAGATCGTTCTATCGGCGCCGGCGAAAACGCTCGAGCAGGTGATCAACCGGCCGATCTACCCGCAAAACGTCGCGCTGCTGCGCTAGAGCTCGTGTGAAGGCTATGCGAAGGTAGGTTCTTCGACCGGCGGTCGCGCGTGTTCGGGTGGGATGATCCCTCGCTCGCGGAGTCCGGCGATCTCGGCGTCGCCCAGCTTGAGGTCGCGTTTGAGCAAGACGACCGTATCGCCACCGAGCTCCGACGGACCCGGCTCGATCGTCGCCGGCTCGGAGTGCAAAAACTCCGGGATCGCGCGCATCATGCGCATCGGTCCGAAGACCGGGTCGTCAACCGTCAGGAACGACTCGCGGTGGGCGATCTGCGGGTTGTCGAACACCGTCGGGATCGTCTCCAGCGGACCGATCGCGCAGCCCATCGGGATCAGCGTATCGAGAACTTCCTCTTGCGTGCGCACCTTGCACCAGGCTTCGATCGCGCGATTGAGCGCGTCGCCGTTGCGGATCCGGTCGGCGTTCGTCTTGAACCGCGGATCCTTCGCCATCTCCTCGCCGCCGACCGCGAGAATGAATCGCTCGGCGATCGTTTGCGAGCTCCCCGAAAGCGCGACGTACTTTCCGTCGCTGCACAAGAACGCGCCGCGAGGTGAGGTGAACTCGAGCTCGTTCCCCTTGCGAAGCGGGACGTGGCCCGTTTGATCGTACGCCATGAGCTGCAGCTCGGTGAGCTTCATCGCGGCCTCATAGATCGCGCAGTCGATGATCTCGCCCTGGCCGGTCTGCTTCATTCTAATATAGGCGGCGAGTACGGCGCTCGCCCCCAGCATCGCCGCCATCGTGTCGGCGAGCGCGAGCGGCGGCAGGAGCGGCGGGCGATCCTCCCACCCGCTCACGGCGGCGATCCCCGTCATCGCTTCGGCGAGCGTTCCGAATCCGGCGCGATCGCGATACGGCCCGCTCTGCCCAAACGCGGTCGTGCGGAGCACGATGAGTTGGGGGTGCTCTTCGAGCAGACGATTAGGATCGAGGTTCCACTTCTCGAGGGTTCCGGGACGAAAATTCTCGATGAAGATATCGAAGGTGCCGAGCCACCGCCGAAGCAGCGCTTGCGCTTCCACGGTGTGCAGGTCGAGCGCGACGCTCTTCTTATTGCGGGAGAGCGACTTCCAAAAGATCCCTTGCTCGTGCTTCTCGGTCGAGAAGTGACGGGCGGTGTCGCCGCGACCCGGGTGCTCCAGCTTGACGACTTCGGCGCCGTAATCTCCCAGAATGGTCGCGGCGAGCGGTGCGGCGATCATCGTCGCGGCGTCGAGGACGCGTACTCCTCGGAGGGGGCGAGCGGCGGCTTTCGTCATCGGTTGGACCTCACGAAGCCGGATTTCAGAGGCC
The DNA here is from genome assembly GCA_019233165.1 of Vulcanimicrobiota bacterium. GTDB lineage: Bacteria > Vulcanimicrobiota > Vulcanimicrobiia > Vulcanimicrobiales > Vulcanimicrobiaceae > JAFAMS01. The sequence continues at coordinate 14,022 of JAFAMS010000049.1, forward strand.
CCTGCGCAAAGGTCCTGGCGGCGTGAATTTTTTCTTGCGGAGACCGATCTTCGCGTCGGTGTGTTCGCTCGTGATCGTCTTGGTCGGGCTGATCACGATCCCGACGCTGCCGATCTCCCGGTACCCACAGGTCGCTCCGCCACAGGTGACCGTCTCGGCGACCTACACCGGCGCCAGCGCAGAGACCGTCGAGCAGACCGTTACCGTCCCCCTCGAGGAGGCGATCAACGGCGTCTCCGGCTTGCGCTACATCAGCTCGTCGAGCGCGAACAACGGCACGGTCACGATTACGTGCACCTTCGATCTGAGCACGAATCTCGACATCGCGGCGACCGACGTGCAGAACGCGGCAAACACGGCCCTTGGCTCCCTTCCGGCCGCGGTTCAACAAACCGGCTTGATCGTGAAGAAAAACTCTGGCGCGTTCGTCCTCGCGTTCGCGCTCTTCGCGACCGATCCGAGCGTCGATCGACTCTTCCTCGCGAACTACGCCGACATCAACATCGTCGACACGATCAAGCGCATCAAGGGCGTCGGCGACGTGCGCGTCTTCGGCGACCGCCGATACGCAATGCGGGTCTGGATCGATCCGAAGAAGCTCAACGCGTTCGACCTTACGGCGACCGACGTCACCGCCGCGATTGCCGCACAGAACGTGCAGGTCGCCGCAGGTGCGGTCGGGCAGCCCCCGGTCCCGAGCGACGCGCCCTTCCAGATTCCCGTGAACGTGCAAGGGCGGCTCAAGGATCCCTCGGAGTTCGGCAACATCGTCGTCAAGACGACGCCGCAGGGCGGGTACGTGCGCATCCGCGACGTCGGCCACGTCGACCTCGGCGCGCAGGATTACAACACGAACCTGCGCTTCAACAAGAAACCCTCGGTCGGGATCGCGATCCTCCAACTCCCCGACGCAAACGCGCTCGACGTTTCGCGGGCTTCGCGGGCGGCGATGGAGCGGCTTTCGAAGCATTTCCCGCACGGCGTCGCCTACGGCTTGGCGTTCGATGCGAGCGACTTCGTCACCGAGTCGATCAAGGAAGTCATCCTCACGCTGCTGATGGCGATCGTCCTGGTGGTCATCGTGATCTTCTTGTTCTTGCAGGACTGGCGAACCACGCTCATCCCCGCGGTTGCGATCCCCATTTCCTTGATCGGGACGTTCTTCCTGATGAAGGTCTTCGGGTTCTCGATCAACACCCTGACGCTCTTCGGGCTGACGCTGGCGACGGGGCTGGTCGTCGACGACGCGATCGTCGTCATCGAGAACATCGCGCGGTTCATTCAGAGCAAGAAGATGGACCGGATGGCGGCGGCGGAGGCCGCGCTCAAAGAAATCGTCGGTGCCGTCGTCGCGAGCTCGCTGGTCTTGCTCGCGGTCTTCATCCCGGTCGGTTTCTTCCCGGGAACGACGGGCCGGCTCTACCAAGAGTTCGCGCTGACGATCGCCTGCGCGATTACGATCTCGCTCTTCGTCTCGCTTACGCTGACGCCGGTGATGTCGGAGAGGCTGATCGGCGACGATGAGTCGCCGCACGGCCGGTTTTGGGAGCGCGTCAACGCCGGGATCCTTTGGATCCGGACGAACTTCGACCGGACGTTGCGGCGCACCATGCGCCACGGCAGGCTGGTCGGCGGGCTCTTCGCAATCGGCCTGCTGCTGACCGGCTACGCGTATACGCACACGCCGACGGCGTTCATCCCGAACGAAGACGTCGGCTACTTCTTCGTGACCGTCCAGGCGCCGGACGGCGCTTCGCTACCGTATACGACCGCGGTCTCGCTGCAAGCCGAGAAGATCTTCTTCGCGCAGCCCGAGGTCGCCGACGTCTTCAACATCCAAGGGTTCAGCTTCACCGGCCAGGGTTCGAACTTCGGATTGATGTTCGTTCACCTGACGCCGTGGAGCGAGCGCAAGGGTGCAGACCACACGCTCGCAGCGGTGCTCGCGCGTCTGCGGGGGCCGCTTTCGCAGATCACCGGCGCGCAGGTCTTCGCGTTCAACCCGCCCGCGATACCCGGCGTCGGCAGCATCGGCGGCTTCCAGTTCATGCTCGAAGATACCGGGAACATCGGATTGCCGGCGCTTACGACGGCGGCGCGGCAGTTCGTGCGGACGGCGAACGCCGATCCGGACCTGCAGGCGGTCTTCACGACGTTTCGCTCGAACGGCCCCCAGCTCGTCGTCGACGTCGATCGCGACAAAGCGCAGTCGATCGGCGTCTCGCTCGCCGAGATCTTCAATACGATGCAGATCTACTTGGGGTCGAGCTACGTCAACGACTTCACGTATCTGAACCGATCGTTCCGCGTCTACGCGCAAGCGGAGACGCCGTTCCGGCTCTCGCCGAGCGATCTCGGCCGTATCTTCGTGCGCTCGGCCGGCGGCGGCTCGATCCCGCTTGCGGCGCTCGTCCACGTCCACACCGGACAAGCCGCTCCGATCATCACCCACTACAACCTCTTCCGCTCGATCGAGATCGACGGCCAGGCCGGCCCCGGCCATGGAAGCGGCGAGGCAGAAGCGGCGATGCAACGGATCGCGCAAGCCCAGCTTCCTGCGGGGACGCAGTTCGAGTGGACGGGCATCGCGCTCGAAGAGACGACCTCCGGAGGACAGTCGGGGCTGATCTTCCTGCTCGGCATTCTCTTCACGTTCTTGGTGCTCGCCGCGAAATACGAGAGTTTCAGCGAACCGCTCATCATCTTGTTCACGGTCCCGCTCGCGATTTTGGGAGCGCTCTTCGGATTGTGGTCGCGCGGGATTCCGAGCGACGTCTACGCGCAGGTCGGTTACGTGATGCTGATCGGCCTTGCGAGCAAGAACGCGATCTTGATCGTGGAGTTCGCGAACCAGCAGCGCGAGGCCGGAAAGTCGGTCGAGGAAGCGGTCGCGACCGCGGCGGAGATTCGGCTGCGCCCGATCTTGATGACATCGTTCGCGTTCATTCTCTCGGTCGTTCCGCTCGTCATCGCGACCGGCGCCGGGAGCGCGGCCCGCAAGTCGCTCGGGACGGTCGTTTTCGCCGGGATGTTGCTCTCGACGATCCTCAATCTCTACGTCATTCCGGTGCTCTACGTTTTCATCGTGCGGCTGTTCAGCAAGAAGGAAGCGGACCGCCCGCTGCGGCCGTTCGCGTTCTTGCGCCCCGCCCGCAACGGAAACGGGAGGGGACGCGTCGACGCGGAGCCCCTCGAGGTCGAGACGGGCAGCAGCTAGTCGACCGCGGATGAGCGAGCTTTATACGCGGCGCGCGAGCGGAATTTGCCAGATCCGCTTGCCGATGCACGACCACGCGCTGCGGTACATCAACGCGTACCTGGTCGAAGGCGACGACGGGTACGCGCTCGTCGACTGCGGCTGGGGGACGCCCGACGTCCTCGCCGCGCTCGAGAGCGCGCTCGCCGAGCTCGGCGTCGGCTTGCAAAGCATTCGCACGGTCGTCGTGACCCACTTTCACAGCGATCACTATGGCCTGGCGGGGACGCTGGCGAGGCTTGCGGGTACGAGGCTGTTCATGCACCACGCCGATTGGGCGGTACTCGACTCGCGCTTCCGCGATATCGACCGCGAGATGCATCGCCGCGACGCCTGGCTCGCGCGCAACGGATTCGCGACCGCCGACTACGCTGCCGACGATCGCATCCGCCGCCTGGCAGGACGGATGAGCCTGCAGCGACCCGACCGCGAGCTCGAGGACGGTGAGCTCGTCACGCTGGGAACCCACGCGTTCAGGGTCGTCTGGACCCCGGGTCACTCACCGGGCCACATCTGCCTGTACGACGAGGAACGCAAGACGTTGCTCAGCGGCGATCACATCTTGCCGCAGATCACGCCGCACATCGGGTATTGGAGTGACGGCGACCCCGATCCGCTCGGGACGTTCTTGACCTCGCTCGCGAAGGTGGCGGAGCTCGGCGCGAAGCACGTCCTGCCCGCGCATCGCGAGCCGATCGACGATCTCGCGGGGAGAATCGAGGAGCTTTTTGCGCATCACCGAGAGCGCGAAGCGCAAATCCTCGCCGAGCTCGATGGAACGCCACGCACCGGGAACGAGGTTGCCTCGCGGCTTCCATGGCGGCGGAAGATCAGCAGCTTCGAGGAGCTTCCGGCGACCGAACGCAGTTTCGCCCTCGTCGAGACGCTGGCTCATCTCGAACATCTGCGTGCGCGCGCATTAGTCGAACGGATCGACGCTCCGGATCTGGTGCGGTATCGAAAGCTGCCGTAAGCTCGCGGCCGCCCTCGTGCTCGCCGCGATCGTCCTGCGACCGCTCGTGGCTGGCGCGCAACCCGAGCCGCAACCAAGCCTCATGCCGAGCGCGACGGCGGCGCCCGAGCTCTCGCCGACGCCGCTCCCCTCGCCGACTCCAACCCCTGTGCCGGCCGGGCTCATCCCGGCGAACGTTGCGCTGACGGTTACGGGTACGCCGGTCGCCGACGCCGCCTTCTTGGAGAAGCAAATTCGGGCCGCGCTCACGCGTGAGATCCGTCCTTCGCTGCGCCCCGGCGCGGCGATTCGGTATGGGACGTTCGTGCCGTGGCCGTTGCAGCCGCTGCCGGCGGGAATCATCACCGCGGTGAACGTCAACGTTACGATCGTCGGCAACGGCGACGGTGAGACCGTCAACGGGTGGACGACGGTCGCGCTCAACAACGATGCGACCGCGCCGCCGTTTGCGCCGTCGTTCTTGTTCTATTCCGACGACCCGGAGCACGTGCAGAGCGAAGGTTTGCTCTTCGCCGGTACGGTCGACGCCGCGCGTCCGGCGCGCCTGTACTACTACCACGATCAGATCGGTCTGCCGCGCGGGATGGACGTCGTCTTGAGCGCGACGGCACCTTCGCGGGTCCACGTCGTGTACAGCGGCTCCGGACCCGATCTCGACGTGATGAGCGTCGGTCACGCAATCTCCCGCGATATGTTGACGTACGAGCCCCGCAACGAGGGGATCGTCGTCGACCTGCTTCCCGGCAAGCCGTTCGTGTTGCGTCACAGCTTGGCGCTGCAAGGCGAGCTCGTCGCCGGCGTCGCGGACATCACGGTCCTCATGGGCGCGCCGGTCCGCGTTGCCGTGATCGCATCGCTCGCGGGGAGCGATCCGTTCGTCTACCTGTACGGCTTGAGGCTTCCGGGCGACGGTCATAATCGGCACGGCGTCTTTTCGCTCACCGATTACGGCGCGACGACCTTGCAGTACGTCGCGGGGGGTCCGGAGGTCGCGACGTCATACGGCGGACGCAACCCGACCCCGCGCAACGTTGATCCGAACGATCCGGGGCGCGATTACGGCGACTACGGCGTCGTCCATCGGATCACGTTTCTGCTCTCGAACCCGACGACCGATCAACACACGGTCTACCTCTACGAGCGCGCGCTCGGAGGCCCCGTGCGCAGCACGTTCGTCGTCGACGGGAATCTCAAAGAGCTCGGCTGCATTCGTCTTCCCTCGGCGCGGTACTTGATCGCGCCGTACCTTTTGCCGCCAGGGTCGTCGGGCGCATCGACGCTCGTGACGATGACCGACGGCGGCTCGAACTACCCGCTCGAGGTCGGCGTCACCGAAACCTATCCGACCCCCGTAGCACCGCAGCAGAGCGCGCCCGACGGATGCTTCCCGAAGTCGACGCCGACACCGTCGCCATCGGCGAGCCCGGCGCCGGCCGAAAGTGCGACGCCTTTCGCAAGCCCATCGCCGCTACCGAGCCCGACGCCCTCAGGCAACCAGAGCCCGAGCTAGACGGTCGCCGCCGACGTCGCGCCAGAACGCGTTCGCGGTTTCGGTCATCTCGGGCGCCCACGGGTCGACTTGCGTCGCGCGCAGCGGCGCGTGGACGGTCGGCCCGACCGCATCGCGATAGTCGATCCCGCCGTACGGCTCGAACGCGGCGCTCTCGCCGTGAGCGAGCACGGTAGCGCCGACCGCGTCCGCTGCGGTCCGCGCATCGCGCCTCACCTCTTGCGGAAGCCGTGCATCGTGCGCGAGCTTCTCGTACAGCGCGAGCGCGGGACGGTCGGCACGCCACGGAAGACTCGTCTTCTCGCAGCGCGACATTCCCCGGACGGCACGCTCGTCGCCGCGGACATGGGCCGCGAGCTCGGGATCGTGCCGCACCGCAGCGACGAGATCGTCGTCGAGCGCCTTAATAGCCTTGCGAACGCGATCCATTGCAGGCGTCGACGTGTCGAGCACGGAGAACGCGGCGGCAGGTTGGAACGCGCCGTCTGCGGCTTCGTAGCGCATCGCCATCGTTTTCGCGACGACGCCCTGGGCCATAGCGCGTGGATCGTCGGCCTTTGCGGCGATCGTTGATGCGACGCTCGAGGGGACGCCGGGCGCGAGCATGATCTCGGGCGAGGCCGCCAAGAAGCGGACGCCGGCGCGGGAGAGCGCGTCGGCGAACCCGAGCGTGTTCATCAGGCACATGTTCGCCGTCAAACCATCGATGCGACGGCTTGCGTCCTCGGGATGCTCGCGCGCGTGGCGCGCGACGCCGTCGGCGATCGCGCCGGCGATGTCGCGCTCACTCATCATCGAGCCGTGCCGCGCGCTCTCGAGCCCGCCGCCGTCGCCGCCGCCGTGGTCTACCAGCTCGATCCAGGCCTGCCGCGCGCCGCTCAGCTCGGCGCGATCGAGCGTCCGCGCGACGAACGCCGCGAGATTCTCGCGCTTCGAGGGATCGCGCGGCGGTCCGATCGCAAGCCCCGACCCCTGCCCGTCGCGCACGACGTAACGCTCGGTCCGCAAGACGCCCGCCGGTGCGAACCCCCGCCGCGCCGTCGTGTCCTCGACGACGAACTCGACTGTCGGATCGCGCAGGATCGTGGTGAGCGCCTGCGTGATGCACTCCGCCTGCTCGCGGTCGAGATTGTTATCGCCGTCCCGATAAATGCCGTACTCGAGCGCAACCGGTGCGATCGACACAAAGACCCTCGCTTTCTGGTAGCAAGAGCCTTATGTGGCGAGCATCTTCGGCGACAAGGCCCACAGGTTTGCGTCACGGCCGTCGGATTCAGCGCGATTTCCGCCGCGCTGATTCCTGACCGTTTAAGGCCCGACGTTTCTTATGGATTCGAATGGTGACGAAACGGTAAGCGATGCCACTTAGGCTCATAATCGTGGCGGTTCATTTTCCGCCGTGAACCACGCCTCTGGCCAAGAAGTCATCCATGCGGTGCCCGCCCGCACAAACGCGAAGGGTACGTATTGCAAACGTACCCTTCGCTTTCTTTTTCGCGTACCCTTAGAACCTACCGTGGCTTAACTAGGCGGCTCAGAATTGAACGCTTGGGTCGATGTTGTCAGACTCATTTGAGGCATCACCATAACTGACCTTTATCACGCCAGTGCTTGCCGACCCACACGCATTGGTATTATCAACTGTTCCGTCCCAACTCTCACAAGCCTCATTCAGCCAAGATATCTGCATTCCATTTCCCCACACCTGGGCATTACTCCAATCGATGTAACCAAACTGTTCATTCGCTGCGCCATTGACGCCGTTACCCTGGGCGATGTTCGTTTGACGTTCCATTACTGTGTCGGTTCCGAGCCCGTCCCATCCATTCCACGATGCGTTCGTGCCCGCAAACATTGGTCCGTCGACATTGATTACCAGCGAGTCGGCAGGGTTTACGCGTCCCAGTCCGCCGCCGTAAGAATCAAAGAAAAACTGGATCTGGGAATAGTATGAGCCGCCAATGTTGAAAAGCGTGGAGTTTTCCTGAAATGTTGTGTAGTAGTCTCCCGGCGTTCGCGATAAGCCGTTGTTAACGCAGTCATCTCGACTCCCCGGACACGTAATTGTCGCATTCACTTGACCTGATATCCCGAAGCCAGCACCAAACCGCATATACGGTGTATACCAGTTGTTGGCGGTGCTGTACTGATAGCCGGCCTCAACCTGACTGCAGTTTGATCCCAGCCCTCCCATGTAGACGTAACCCGTATCCGGGAGATTGCCGGGATTATAGAACCCTCGGTCTGGAAGGTTCAAGTCGGCGCTTTGTCCGTGGTAGCCCGCGTTAGTCCAGACCCGCCGGATCAATCCGGTCTCGAGGCCTGTCCCGGCGGGCGAGCAAACCGACTGAGTCCTTCGAATAGCAGTCATGGCACCTGACGGTACTCCAGAGCCCGTATTGGGTCGCGATTGCAATCGAGGAGGAAAGCTTACCGACCCACGCAGGAAGGCTCTATTGTAGTAGACCTTCTGGTTCTGTAAGTCGATGGAGATGAATCTGATCTTATGACCTCGCAGCACGGCTGGTCCGTTGGGCGTTTGGGAAAATGCCTCCAATCCGCGGACCAGAACATCTCGGTCTGTCCCCGTAACAGTGGTATCGATCGAAGCATTTACGTCGGCCAAGTAAGGCGCGGCGGCATCCGCAGTCGTCGCACTCGCCAGTAGTCTGCTCTCTGTTACGGGCTGCGTACTATCGCCCGGGTGAGTC
>JAFAMS010000205.1 GCA_019233165.1 Vulcanimicrobiota bacterium
GTTTTCGCGAGCAACAACGAGCGCGTCAAGCAGGGAATCTTTGGCATCATCGGGGCGATGCCGCAGGAGCGCACCTGTAACTGCGGGTCGGCGCTGGCAGGAGCGCGGTTCTGATGCGGCGCTTGCGCGGGGGCGGCGTCGACCTGCGGATGTTCGGTCAGGCGATTCCGCTGCTCGTTCGCAATCCGGCGCTCATTCTGGCGCCGATCTTCACCGGCGTGCTCGATATCGTGATACAAGAGCTCGCGCGCGTAAGCGGCGCGGACGTCAGCGGCTTCACGGGCGGGATCTATCAGTTTCTGATTTTCGTGATCGATGCGTTCGGGCTGGCCGTCTCGCTCTGCATCGCGGACGCCGTGTGGCGGCGCGGACGCGGTTCGTTCGACGAAGGCTGGGAAGAAGGCCGCCGCAAGGCCGGCGACATCTTCATGGCCGCGCTCGGGCTGAATTTCCTGATCTACATCGCGCTCCAGCTCGGCAGCTTCATCAGCCCGATCTTAGGCGAGGTGCTCTTCGTCCTCGCGTTCTTCTTCTTGATCTACACGCTCCCGGCGGCAGCAATCGGCGGCGTCCCCGGGATGATGGCGCTCAACGCCAGCATCGAGCGCGTACGCCAAAACTACCCGCTCGCAATCGCCCTCGCCGTGTGCTTCGTCCTGCTCTACTGGGGCTTAGGGACCATCCTGATCCCGTTCTACACGATCTACATGGGAGTAGGCTCGCTGCTGATAGCAGCCTTAGCCCGCGCGATCGTCCTCGCGTACTTTGCGCTAGTCCTCGCGCGAGGATACGAGAGCGTAAGCTTCGTGCGGCGGTTTTAGCCCCGGTTAGCCTTCTTTAATCGCCTCTACGTCGAGGATGATGTCGATCTCGCGGCTCACGACGATTCCGCCGTCGGGTATGTTGTCGTTCCATTTGACGTTGAAGTCGTAGCGATCGATCTGCGTTTTGCCGGTAAAGCCGGCTCGAAGTTTCGGTCCTTTGTCGACGCCGTCTTCCCACCAGGGGGTTTGCCAGCAGCCGAGATAGGTCACGGCCAAGATCACCGGTTTCGTCACGTCTCGGATCGTCAAGTCGCCGGTGACGTGGTAGTCGGTCGGGCCGATCTGCTCGACGGCCTTGCTCGCGAAGCGGATCGTCGGATAGCGCTCGCATCCCAGGAAGTCATCGCTCTTGAGATGATTGTCGCGCGCCGGCTCGCCGGTCCAGCACGTGTCGGTTTGAATTGTCGTCTCGACTTGCAGCTTCGACGGATTCATCGGATCGAATTCCAGGCTGCCCTTGATGTTCTTGAACGAGCCGCGTACCCACGTCACCATCATGTGGCGCGCGCGAAATTCGGCGGCGCTATGCCCCGGCTCAAAAAACCATTTCATACGGCGGCGGCCTTTGACGGTGCGGCGACGATGACCCCTGCTGCTCGCAGCTTTTCGATTTCCTCCCGCGCGTAGCCGATTTCGCGCAGGACCTCCGCGGTGTCCGCGCCCAGCTTCGGTGGCTGGCCACGCAGCCCCAGTTCGTGCTCGCCGAGCTCGATCGGGAGCGCGGGGATCTGCGTCGCGCCCCCGCTCGGGGTCTCGGTTTCGAGCAGGCCGCCGTGCGCCGCGAGCTGCGGGTCGTCGAAGAGATCGCCGGGGACGGCGACCGGCGAGAACGGGATCCGCTCGCGCTCGAATATCTCGAAGAGTTCGGCGGCGTCGTGCTGCGCGATGAGCTCGGCGACGATCGGCGTGAGCCGCGCGCGCGCCGCGACCCGCGCTTCGTTCGTTTGCAGCTCCGGATCTTCGAGCAGCTCGGGCCGGCCGAGCGCCTTGCAGAAGCTCGTCCAATGGTTGTTCGACGTGACGCCGACGAAGAGCGGCGTCCCGTCTTTCGCTTCGAACATGTCGTACACGCCCCAGGCGGCATGGCGCATCGACATCGGCGGCGGCGCCATCCCGGTGATCGTCTCCGCCGCCATGTGCTGCGCGACCAGGAACGCCGCGCTCTCGAAGAGCGCGCTCTTGACGAATTCGCCTTTCCCCGTACGGTCGCGTTCGCGAAGCGCCGCCAGAATGGCGACGACGCCGAAGACGCCGCCCATGATGTCGACGATCGAGGTTCCGGCGCGCAGCGGCCGTCCCGGAAGCCCGGTCATGTACGCCAAGCCCGACATGTATTGCACGACCTCATCGAGCGCCGGACGGTGCTCGTAAGGCCCGCTCAAAAAGCCCTTCAGCGAGCAGTAAACCAACCGCGGATTGATCTTGCGCACGGCGTCCCACCCGAACCCGAGACGATCCATCGTCCCAGGGCCATAGTTCTCGAGGAGGACGTCGGCGCTCGCAACGAGCCGCTCGACGACGGCCTTCCCTTCCGGCGACTTCATGTCGATTGCGACGCTGCGCTTGTTGCGGTTGAACGTCGTGAAGAACCCGGAGGCAAAGCCGTACAGCTTGCGCGTGTGATCGCCGGCGGGCGCGGCTTCGACTTTGATGACTTCCGCGCCGAGATCGGCGAGGACCAGCCCACACGACGGCCCCATGATCGTGTGGCAGAACTCGACGACGCGCACGCCGTCGAGCGGCAGCGGTTCGCTCATAGCTTCGCGCCCCTCGAGCTCGGAGGCATGATGTACGTAATCGCGTGATGCGTCACGATCGAGCCCGCGCGGGAACGGCATTCGGCGGTTCCATAGAGCAGCCGTTCGCCGGCGTCAAGAACCCGCGCTTCACAGACGAACTCCTCGCCGGCAAGCCCCGAGAGAAACGACGTGCGCATCTCGGTCGTCACGGAAAGCGCAGCATCGTGACCCAAGATCGTGTACACCGCGAGCCACGTCGCGACGTCGGCGGTCGCCATGTAGATGAAGCCGGGGATGACGCCGCCCGGGCGGACGTATTTCTCTTGAAACGGCACCGAGACGCGGACCGCGCCGTGCTCGACGTGCTCGACCGTGAAAGCGTAATCTTCGACGAACGGATGCGCGTCGAGCATCTCTTGCAGCGCCTCGCGGGAGATCGCCGGATCTAGCGAACGCACGTTGCGACCGCCATTCGTACGTATTCGGCAACCAGATGGGGCGTCACGTTGGTGCGGGCGATCGCCTCAGCTTCGACGATCGCTTCGAGCGCTGCGGCGAGCCGCGCCGGCTCGGCTTTGGGCAGCTTCGCGACGGTTCGAGCCTCGTCGGCAGCGAGCGGGGCAATCTCTTTTCTTGCAACTCGCATCACGAGCCAATCGCGCACCAGCGTCTTGACGGTCTCGAGCCCTTCTTCGAGCGATTCGCGGACCGCCCAACCGGAATCGTCGACACCGCCGCCTTCGACGACGTTGTAAAACCAGGCGATTGCGGCGTCGCGCACTTCCGCCGTCGCGCCGTCGAGCGCAGCGAGCGCGCGGTCGACGCTCCCCTGCGCGATGAGCGCGGCCCGCGCGATCTCTTTCTCGTCGGTATATCCCTTGCGGCGCAGGATCGTCTCGACGTTCGTGCGCGAGAGCAGCGGGAAATGCACCTCCACGAGGCGCGAACGGATCGTGTCGAGCAGCTTTCCGGGCGCATCGGTGGTGAGCACTAGCAGCACGTTCGAAGGCGGATCTTCGAAGAAGGCGAGAAGCGCGTTCGCCGCCTCGCGCGTGAACTCGACGTCCTCGAAGATGAAGATTCGCCAGCCGCCCTCGTACGCGTGCAGCGAAAATTGCCGCACGAGATCGCGGGCCGTCATATCGTCCGTCTCGTGAAACCCGGCCGGGGCATCGCGGTCGCCGATCTTGAGCTGGCCGCGGCTCGCGAAGAGATCGGGATGCGTCCCGGATGCGACCATCTTGCAGCCGGAACAGGTCCCGCAGTAGCCGAGCAGCGTCTCCTTCGGCGTCACGCACAAGAGCGATTGCGCGAGCCGGTCGGCGAAGGTTCGCTTGCCGACGCCGTCGTGACCGGTGAAGAGGTACGCGTGCGCGAGCCGCCCTTGCGCGAGCGACGAGAAGAAGCGCGTCGGGCCCTCGGCGCCGACGACGTCGAAGCTCAGCTCACTCACGGGATCGTCTGACGAATTCGCTCGCGCACGTGCGCGACCGCAGCCAGAACTTGGGGCACGAGGACCTCGGGCGGCTGCGTCGCGTCCAGGACGACGAAGCGCGAGCTCCAGCGCTGCGCCATTTGCAGATACCCGTCGCGAACGCGCCGGTGAAAGTCGAGCGACTCTTGCTCGAGCCGATCGACGCCGTGGCCCCCGCCGCGCGCGCGGGCGAGCACGCGCTCGTGCGATAGCTCCGCGGGAAGATCGAGAAGGATTGTGAGGTCCGGCGAGAGGCCGCCGGTCGCAACCAGACAGACTTGCAGGAGGCCGTCGATCTCGAGCGCGCGGCCGTAGCCTTGGTAGGCGATCGTCGCGTCGTAGAACCGGTCGCACAAGACCGTTCGCCCCGCTCGAATCGCGGGCCGGATGACGTCGACGCAGAGCTGCGCCCGCGAGGCATTCAGGAGCATGACCTCGGCGATCGGGTCGATCCGCATCGCCGGGTCGAGGAAGATCGAGCGCACGGAGTCGCCGGCCGGGGTGCCGCCCGGCTCCCGGGTCTGCAGGACGTCCTCCCCGCGCCCGAGGAGTTCGCCCTCGACGAGCCCGATGAGGGTCGACTTCCCGGAGCCTTCGATCCCCTCGAAGGTGATGAACATCGCACCCTGTTTCGCGCTCAAAGGCCGGGTACCGTCCGGCTGTATAATGTTTGTTGGAGAGGATCTGGGTAGGGCGTGCTTTACGAACTTGCCAAATTATTCAGTGGGAAAGGAGCCGAGCGTCGCGGCCACAAGCGCAAGACGCTGACGTATCCTATCCGCTGGATGAAGGACGAGAACACGCCGGTCGACGGAGCCGGTCAAGAGATCTCGCCCACCGGCGCGCTCTTCATTCTGAAAGAGAAGCCGCCGAACAACGAGTTCACCGTAACGATGAAGCTGGGCGACCGGATGATGACCGTCCGCGTGACCTCGCTGCGCCACGATCAGCTCACCCAAAACGGGACGACCTGGCACCGGTTTGCGACAAAGTTCTCGGGGATCGCAGCCGACGACTGGGACGCGGTCGTGCGGTTCGTCAACGACATGCCCGAGCCTGAGAACAAAGTCGCCGATGATCTCAAGAACGTCGTCCAGAAGTCGGACGACGCCTTCCGGCTGCTCCCGCTTTCAGTCCAAAATCAAATCGTCGACGCGCTCGTGAGCGCCAATCATCTCGCCCGCCCAGGCCCAGGCCAAGCGCCGCTGCTGCGGATGACGTACTCGGGCGTAGCGCGCCGCGGCGACCAAGAGATTCATCGCTGCCACGTGCACAGCCGGGTCGACATCGAAGGCGAGATCCGCCAGTACGACACAACGTTCCTCATCGACGGAGCCGGCAAAGTCCAAGTCCAGGGATCGCGCTAGAGCGCGCAACGCAACCCCCGGGTGTCATCCCGAGCGTAGCGCCGCAGGCGCGGAGTCGAGGGACGCGCGGCGCACCAGCCACCACCGAAACGATCGTCGCAAGCGAAAATGCAAGTGGTGTGGGGGTTCGCCCCGGAAGACGTCGCATGCGAACACTCGTGGGGCGAGCCGCCACGCCACTTGCGTGGTAGCGGGCCGCGATGGTTGTGCCTGTGGCACATTCGCGGGCTGGTCCCTCGACTTCGCAATGCTTCGCATTGCTACGCTCGGGATGACACGGGGGGTTACAGCGCCGTTTCGGCTCCTCGGTAGATTTGGACTCGGCGGTTTGGCTCTAGGCCGGTCGAGCGCGATTGGACGCGGTAGCGTTCGGCGAGTTGGTGTTGCATCCGGCGGATATATGACGTCTGCGGCGTCAGCTCGACCGCGCGGTTGTCGAGAAGGACCTGATAGATCGCCTCTTCTGCTTCGCGCAGCGCGATCTCTTCGGCGTCGATCGACGGTAGGTCGAAGACGTCTTTGAGCGCGTTCTGGATCTGCGTCGTCGTGTTCGTCTTGATCGCGTAGATCGGGACGTTCTCCGACGCGATTGCTTTCAGCTTCGCCGAGTCTTTGCGTTCGAGCGCTTTCAGCGTCAGCACGACGTCGGCATCGTCCCATTTGCGGGCGATCGACGCGTTCACGCGCAGGTTGTGGATCGCGCGCTCGATTTTGTTCCGCGAGACGCCGTACGGAAAGATGTAGAGCGCCTTCTCGTTGCCCTCGGAGGCCGTTTCCGTCTCGAGATCGTCGTGACCGTGCGGCAGCACCGTCGTATCGGCTTCCTGCACGACGGTGACGCGCCCGGCCGGTCCGCGCTCGCGGATCTCGGGCTGAGGCGAATAGCCGCGCAGGAGGGCGTCGACGACGTCGGCGACGTTTGCGTGGATCGCGAGCCGGCCGCGGTCGACGATCTCGATCAGCACGTCGAACGTCGGGGGCGCCTTGCGCTCGAGGACCGTCTTGCGGGTCCCGCGGCGCCGGGCTTCTTCGTCCGAGAGCGTGACCGCCGAGATTCCCCCGAGCAGATCCGAGAGCGTCGGATTCTTGAGGATGTTCTCGAGCGTCTGACCGTGCGCGGTTCCGATCAGTTGGACGCCGCGTTCGGCGATCGTCCGCGCCGCGGTCGCTTCCGCCTCGGTTCCGATCTCGTCGATGACGATCACCTGCGGCATGTGATTCTCGACCGCTTCGATCATCACGTTATGCTGCAGCGAAGGGTCGGCAACCGGCATGCGGCGCGCGTGCCCGATTCCGGGATGCGGAACGTCGCCGTCGCCGGCGATCTCGTTGGAGGTGTCGACGACGACAACGCGCTTCCCGTCTTCGCTGAGGATGCGCGCGCACTCGCGCAGCATCGTCGTCTTTCCGACGCCGGGACGCCCGAGCAAGCAGATCGATTTTCCGCTTCGCACGACATCGAGGATGAT
>JAFAMS010000206.1 GCA_019233165.1 Vulcanimicrobiota bacterium
ACGCGAGCGCGATCGTCGTCGGTGACGAGCCGCTCCCACGGAAAGCCGGGCGCGCTTACGATGAAGCTCGGATTCCGAACGCTCGCTTTGTTGTAGCGCAACGGGGTCCCGCACAAATCCGTTAGGGTCCCGCCTGCAGCGTTGACGACGGCGTGCGCCGCGGCGACGTCCCATTCGCTCGTCCCGGCGAAACGCGCGTAGAGATCGGCGTTCCCAGTCGCGACCAGACAGATCTTCAGCGAGCTTCCGATATTCGTGCGCCGGTGCTCGCCCAACCGCGCGAGAAAAGCCTCGGTGCGAGGCCCTGAGTGCGAGCGGCTGGCTACGACGCGCGGCGTTCCGCCCCGATAGCGTTCCACGGTAAGCGTCTCGCGGCCGCCGTCAGCCAACTCGCGAAACGCCCCGCACTTCGTCCCGCCGCAGAACGTCAGATCCAGCGCCGGCGCATGCACGACGCCCAGGATCGGCTCGGCGTTCTCGATCAACGCGATGTTGATCGTAAACTCCCCCGAACGTTCCAGGAACTCTTTCGTTCCATCGAGCGGATCGACGAGCCAGAGTCGCTCCCAGCCCGCGCGCTCTGCGGCGGGAGGAACCTGCATCTCTTCGGAGACGACCGGGACCTGCGGGGTGAGTCTCTTGAGCCCGGCGACGATGATCTCGTTCGCGCGCAGGTCCGCCAGCGTTAACGGGGATCGGTCGGGTTTGTACGACGTCTCGTAGTGGGCGCTCTGGTAGATCTCGAACGCAGCTCTCCCCGCCGCGCGCGCCAAGTCGACGAGCGGCTGCGGGTCGCGCAGCAGCGCGTCGAGCTCAACCATCGCCGGGACGGATCACCGGCAAGACCCGGAACGCCTCGCCCTCGCGCCGGCGCTGCTCGTGACGGATGAACTCGACGATCGTTTTTCGCTCGTCGACGAATTGCGCCAGCAGCTCTCTGAGCTGAACCCGGAGTGCGGCGAACTCCATCGCGGTCGGGAGATCGAACGCGAAACGGTCGAACAGTTTTCGCGCGAGGGGCGAGAGCCGCTCGTACGCGTTCTCGTATCCCCAGGCGGCGTGCTCCCCGCGGAGGACCTTCCCGATTCGCAGCCGGTCGAGGAACGGCAGATACGGCGTCGGCTTCGCTCGGGCTTGGTCGGGAAACGCGCCGTTGAACTTGACGTCGCCGCGATCGTACCACCAAGGCTCGCCGTTGAAGGTGCTCTCGAGAAGAACGGGGGCCCACGGGATCCCGATCCATTTCGCGACGGCGCGCATCGCGGGTTCGGTGCGCGTGTGCAAATCTTCGAACCGGACTCCGGCGGCCGTCGCCGGGCTCTCGGCGGCAGGCAAGTCGGCAGTGGCGAGCACCTGCTCCACGATCCCACGCGTCAGGTACGAGAACGGACGGTGCGGCACGGTGAAGAGATGATGCCGGAAATAGGAGTTGAGCGTTTGCGCGGGGTTGCGGATCGAATAGAGGAAACGCGCCTGCGGGTAGAGCGTCCGGGCAAATTTAAAGCGCTGGTCGCTGGGAACGTGCAGCTGTGCGACGACGACCGGATCCTTCGTGAGCGTCGGCATTTCCAGCGCCGCTTGATGCGCGACGTGGATCGCGCTGCACAACACTCCGGCTTCCAGCGTGACCCGGCGCTCGCGCAGGCTCCGAATCGAGCGAGCAAGATAAGCCTTGAACCGATCACGGTCCGCGACCCGCGTGTTCCCGACGAAGGTCCCAAAGAGCTGTGGCATCAGATTCGTCACGTCTTCGGTGAAGGAATCGACCGAGCCGCGCGACGGAAGTTCACCGAAATCGAGCCGAAAGAAGAACTGCTGCATCGCCGTAGGGAGAAGCTGCAGCACGTGCGGGTGTCCGTCCAGGAAGCTGGAAAGCAGATAACTCGCGCTCCGTCCGTAAAAGAAGATCGCGACGCAGCGGCGGATCGTCTCTGGGTAGTCGAGGAGCTCTTTGGTGTAGTCGATCTGCGAACGTTCGATCACGAGGGCGAGTCGAGATCGAGCAGCGGCAACACGCGAAACTCGGGTGACTCCCTCCGCTGCGCCTGCTGGCGGAAGAACTCGCGCAACGCCTGGCGCTGCTCCCAGTAGGCCTTGAAGATTTCGACGAGCTCCGCGCGGAGCGCGGCGAGCTCCATCCCCGTCGGGAAGTGGATCAGAAGCTCCTCGATGAGCGGCCGCAACAGCTCTTTGTTGCGTTCGAAGAACGCGTTGTCGTAGCCCCACTCTTTGTATTCGCGGACGAGGACCCAGCCTAGCAGCAGCTTGTCGAAGAACGTGAGGTGCTTGGCTTTTTTCGGCTTTGCTTGCGAGGGTCGAGCACCGGTGAACTCGACGCCGTCGTCGCGCGTCACCCACCAGGTCTCGCCGTTGAAGGAGCTGACGAGCAAGCTTGGATGCCACGGGATTCCGATCCATGCGGCGACGCTGCGCATCGTCGCTTCGGGCGACTCGTGCAGGTCTTCGAAGCGCACGCCCGCGAGCGTTTCTTTCGTCTCTCCTTCGTAGAGCTCGCCGCTGAGGAGGAGAAAGACGAGCATCTTCCCCGTCATCGTGACGAACGGCTTCATCGGCGAATCGACGAGATGCGCGTGGAAGTGTGAATCCAGCGTCTGCCACGGGTTGCGGATGCAAACCATGAAGCGCGCTTTCGGGTAGAGCGTTCGCGCGAACTTGAAGCGGTCGTAGGGAACGGGGACGTGATAGTTCCAAACGATCACCGGATCCGGCGTGGTGATCGGGAGATCGAGCGCGGCTCGGTATGCGAGGTGCAGCGCGCTGAACAAGAACGTTCCGTTGATCTGGACGCCGCGCTCGACCGCGCTTCGAATTGCGCGTGTCAGAAGCCCCTCGAATCGTGGGCGATCGACTGCGCGCTCGTTCTCGAGCCGCCCGAGGGTTCCCAAATTCGTGCCGAAGAGATTGGGAAATTCCTCGCAGACCTTTTGCGCGAGCAGCTCGGGGGATGCGTTCGCGGGGACGGCGCGCTGGAGCCGGTCGAAGGAGTTGTGGGCGTCCTGGACGCCGAGTGGGACCGTCTGCAAGACGTGGGGATGGTTGTCGAGGAAGCTGCAGAGCAGATAGCTCCCGCTGCGGCCGTAGAAGAAGACGACGATGCAGCGCTCGACGCGCTCCGCGTGGTCGAGGAGCTCTTCGGTGTAATCGCGCTCGGCGATCTCAGCCATGGCCGAGCATCGTTTCGCGTTCCGCGAAAATCTCTTCGTAGAGCGCGAGATCGCCCGCGCTGTCGACTTCGCCCCACGGACCGGCGACCGGGACGCCGGCGACGCGCACCCCTTGGGCGACCAGGCGCGCGAGGAGCGCCGTCATCTCCAATCGGTCGCGTTCGCGCGCGTTCATCGCTGCGAGCACGCCTTCGACGCGCTCCCAGGCCGCCGGACGAAATTTGAGTAGCCCCATGTATTGGCCCTCGACGTCATCGAGTCGCGGCAGCTTGCGCCCGATCTCGACGACGGCGCCGCTTTCGTCGATCCGGAACGATTCGGCGTCGGCGGCCGGATCGGCGAACCGCCGCCGCCAGAGCTCGAGGAAATTCGGATCGTAGGCGATCGCGAGCTCCTCGTCGGCGTCGACCAAGCGGCGAACCGTCTCCGGCGTGTAGACGATATCCGAGTAGCTGACGAGCGTTTCACCGCCCCGCAACCAAGCCGCCGCCGCTTGCAGCGAGACGACCATGTTCGTCTCGGCCCAACGCGGATTGTGGAACGTCGGGACGCCGAACGCCGCGAACGCTTCGGCGCGATAGCCGGTGACGACGGCGATCTCCGCGATCCCGCCTGCG
Organism: Vulcanimicrobiota bacterium; assembly: GCA_019233165.1. Lineage (GTDB taxonomy): Bacteria > Vulcanimicrobiota > Vulcanimicrobiia > Vulcanimicrobiales > Vulcanimicrobiaceae > JAFAMS01. The sequence goes on from JAFAMS010000206.1 coordinate 3,803, forward strand.
CGCAGCGCCGCGAGTTGACGCTCGAAGAGCGTCGTCCCGAGCAGCGAGACGAAACACTTCGGCCGGTCGGCTGTCAGATCGCTCATCCGGCTTCCGCGGCCCGCCGCGAGGATCACGCCTTTCATCCGAAGAGCTCCCGCACGAGCGCGCGATCGAGCTCGTCGTACGGCGCGTTTCGCTCCGGATGCCACATCACGCCGATCGCGTTCCGTCCGGCGACGCGAACGCTCTCGACGACGCCGTCCCCTGCGCGCGCCAGCACCTCGAGCTGGGGCGTGCTCTCGAACGCGCCGAGCGCATGATAGCTGTTGCGGACGCGAACGCTCCCGTTCTCGCGGACCTCGTGCTCGGTGCGAACGTGTGCCGGGACGCGCTCGAGCCGCACGCCGTAGCGATCCTGGATCAGCTGCATCCCGCGACAGACGCCGAGGACCGGTTTGTCGAGCTCGAGCGAACGCTCGAGCAAGAGTCGTTCGGTCTCATCGCGCTCGGGCGCGTCGCCGCCGTACGCGACCAAGTCGTTCCCGCCGGTGAGGATCGAGCCGGCGACCTCGCTGCCGCGAAGGAGCGGATCAACGCAGGCCGGCACGTTCGGAAGCGGGATTGCGACGTAGCCGCAATCGAGCAAGAACGCGGCCCACCGTTGATCGAGCGAGTCGCGCCGTTCGCCGTACTCGGGGACGACCTGCACGCGCTGCGTGACGAGGATCGATCTCAGGCGAGCAGCTCCACGTGCCGGTTCGCAGCGTCGATGCGAATCGTCTTCGCCGAAGACCAACGGCGGAAGAGCGTCTCGCCGGCACCGATCACCGCGGGCAAGTTCAGCTCGCCGGCGCGAATCGCCATATGCGAGTTCACGCCGCCGTACGCCGTGACGAATCCGGCGATCCGGTGGGAGAAGAGCCAGTCGTAGCCGGGATCGGCGCTGGGAATGAAGACGATCGCGCCGGTCAAGTCGGCCCCGCCGGCCCGGATCGCTTCTTCCGTGCAGACGGCGCCTTCGGCCGACCGCTGCGTGATGTAATGCGGCTCGTCGACGGGGAGCTCGAACGCCCAGACTTGATCGGGATCGACGATCAGCGGCGGGAAGACGAGCTGCATCGTCTGCGCGTACCGCGCCTTTCCGCGCGCGATCGCGTCGCCGAAGACGGTGCGCGGGTTGCCGCTCCCCGAATAGAGCTCCTTGATCGCGGCAACGTCGGCGTACGACATCTCTTCCTTCGAGAATCCGAGCTCGCCGAGCATCGCCAAGACGTCGCTGAGGTTACGCGTGAATGCAAACTTCGCGTACTCCCGGCCCTCGATCGCCGCCCGCAGGAACTCGAAGAGTCCGACGATGTCGTGCGTGAAGCCGTGCTCTCGGAGCAGCCGGTCGATCTCACGCATCTGGGGGATCGAGAGGCTGAACAGCTCGTCGCCGTCACGCTCGTGCTCGCGTTTCGCCTTCCACTCGAAATACCGTTCCGGGGCTTCGTCGTAGCGCGGCGAGAGAATGTCGTACGTTCCGGGACGCAGGTGTCCGTAGCGTTCGAGGAACTCTTCGGGAGAGCTGCCGGCGAGATCGCGGACCAGCCGTCCGCTGACCGTATCGAGTCCCGTCATGAACGCATTGTAGTCACGATGCGAGAGCACCTCGACGGCGACCAGCGAGCGCAGCAGCTGGACGGCGATGAATCCCGCTCGCGCGAGCCCGGCAAACGGGAGCGTCCCATACCGCTTGCAGTCTTCGAGGAGCCAATACATCTTCGCGATCGGATCGATCCCGCTCGCCAGGATCGTCTTGCGCCGCTCCTCGAGGATTGCGATCTTCGCGCCGTCGGCGCGCCAGAGACCGCCCTCGCGATCGATGATCCGGTTCGTGAGCGCTCGCAGGCTGTTCGCCAGACGCTCGCGATCCTCGCTCGAGAAGCCGAATTCGGAGAGCCGGTTGAGCCGCTGCGGCAGATCGAACGTGTAGCACGAGAAGACGATGTCGAACTCGACCCGATCGTGCAGCGTCGGCGCGGCTATGAGTTGATTGATGTAGTAGCTAACCAGCCGGTCCGCGAGCCCGTTTTCGATGTCGC
>JAFAMS010000472.1 GCA_019233165.1 Vulcanimicrobiota bacterium
CCGGCGAGACCGCGACCGTGAGCACCGCGATGTCGTCGCGCTGCTTGCCGACGATCGTGCTCGCGACCAGCGAGAGCGCCGAACGGCGCTGCGTCCCGCGCGCCTGACGCCCGAGCGCGGCAACGAGGCGCGTCTCCGCGGCTTCGATCTCGCGGTCCGATTCGATGAGACCGTCGGTGTAGAGCGCGAGGATCGAGCCGGGCTCGAGCGCGACCGTCGCGGAACGCCACTCGCCTTCGAAGCCGGTTCCGAGCGGTATCCCCTCCACGGCGGGTCGTTCGATGCGGCCGTCGGCGTATGCCAGAACCGGCGGCGGATGGCCCGCGGAAGCGAAGGTGAGCCGCATGGTGAGCCGGTCGAGGGTTGCGAAGAGCGCGGTCACCATCGCGGGTCGGTCGAGCAATTCGATCGACGCGTTCGCGAGTGCGAGGACGCGCGCCGGCTCGTTCCCTTCGATTGCAGCGGCACGCAGCGCTTCTCGAACCCGGCCCATCAAAATCGCCGCCTCGAGCCCGTGTCCGGCGACGTCGCCGATCGAGAACGCGATCCGCTGATCGTTCAGCTCGAACGCGTCGTACCAATCGCCGCCGACGTTCGCTTCGTTCGTGTCCGGCTGATAGACCGCGTCGAGCCACAGGCCGGGCAGCTTCGGCAAGACCGGCGGAAGCAGCGCCCGTTGTAGGGTGTCGGCGATTCTGCGTTCGCGGCGATAGAGCTCGGCGTACGCGGCCTCGTTACGTTTCTGCGCCTCGATACCGGTACACGTCCCGAACCAGCGGACGATCTTCCCGCTCTTGTCGACGACGGGATTCGCGCGGACCAAGAACCATTCGTAGCTTCCGTCACGCTTACGCAAACGGAACTCGTGCTCGAACTGCGTCCCATCGCGCAGCGACGCGTCCCATTTCGTGCGGAAGCCCTCGGCGTCGTCCGGCGCAATTGCCCGCTGCCATCCTCGGCCGAGCGAGAGCTCCGGCGAGAGGCCGCCGTACTCGTACCAGTGCTGGTTGAAGAAGATCGCGTAACCGTCCGGACGGGCTGCGAAGACGATCGTCGGGAGCGCTTCGGCGATCTGCCGCCATTCCGGCAACGCTTCGTTCACTCGCTTTGCTGGCATAGCTCGATCAACACGCCGCCGGTCGACTTCGGATGGAGAAATGCGATGAGATTGCCGTGCGCGCCGCGCCGCGGAGTCTCGTCGATGAGCTTTACACCCGCCGCGCGCAGCCGCGCAAGCTCGGCGGCGAGATCGCCGACGCGATAGGCGGTGTGGTGCAGCTTCGTCGGCGCATCGCCGCGGTACCGCGCGACCGGCGAATCGTCGCTGAGCGGACGCAATAGTTCGATGATCGTCTCTCCGGCGCGGAGCCCGACCGCCTCGACGCCTTGGTCGCCGACCGTTTCGCGGTAGACTTCTTCGAACCCGAGCGTCCCTACGTAAAGCTTCAGCGTCGTTTCTAAGTCGCCGACGACGATCGCGACGTGGTCGAGTCTGGGCGCCGGACTCATGCCGGGACCTCCTGGGACGAGTAGACCCCGAACGCGCCGCGCAGAACGTCGGCGACTTCGCCAAGGGTCGCGCCGGCATCGAGAGCCTCGATGAACAGCGGCATCAAGTTCGCCGTCCCTTCGGCACCGCGGCGAACGTCTTCCAGGCGAGCCTCGACGCGCGCGGGATCGCGCTCGGCCCGATAGCGCCGGACGCGCGCAACCTGATCCTCTTCGAGCGCCGGGTCGATTCGCTGCAGCGGGATCGCAGCCTGCGCTTCCCCTTCGAGCGCGAAGGCGTTCACGCCGACGACGATCTTGCTGCGCTGCTCGATCGCGAGCTGCGCGCGATACGCGGAATCCGCGATCTTGGCTTGCATCCAGCCCGACTCGATCGCCGCGATGCTCCCGCCCTGGCGATCGACTTCGGCGATCAACGCTGCCGCGCGCTCGCCGAGCTCGCGCGTGAGCGCTTCGAGATAATACGAGCCCGCGAGCGGATCGACGACGTCGGCGACCCCACTTTCGTAGGCGACGATCTGCTGCGTGCGGAGCGCCACGCGCGCCGACTCCGCGGTCGGAAGCGCGAGCGCTTCGTCCTTGGCATTGGTGTGGAGGGATTGCGTTCCGCCCAGGACCGCGGCGAGGGCCTGCAGCGCGACGCGCACGACGTTGTTCTCCGGCTCTTGGGCAGTGAGCGTCGAGCCGCCGGTCTGGGTGTGAAACCTGAGCATCTGCGAGCGCGGATCCGCGCAGCCGAACTCCTCGCGGACGATCCGCGCCCACAACGTCCGCGCCGCGCGGAACTTCGCGATCTCTTCGAAGAAGTCGTTATGCGCGTTCCAGAAAAACGAGATCCGCGGCGCGACGTCTTCGACGCGGAGGCCCGCATCGAGCGCGGCGCGCAGGTACGCCTTGGCGTTGGCGAGCGTGAACGCGACTTCTTCAACCGCGGTCGAACCCGCCTCGCGAATGTGGTAACCGGAGATCGAAATAGTGTTCCATTGCGGGACGTCGCGGGCGCAATACGCCATCACGTCGGTAACGAGCCGCATCGACGCGCGCGGAGGGTAGATGTAGGTTCCACGGGCGACATACTCTTTGAGGACGTCGTTCTGGACCGTACCGCCCAGCTCTGCGAAGGGGATCCCGCGTCGACGGGCGGTGACGAGATAGGTCGCGAGCACGATCGACGCCGGCGCGTTGATCGTCATCGAGACCGTGACTTTTTCGAGCGGGATCTCCGCAAAGAGCGTCTCCATGTCGGGGACGGCGTCGATCGCTACGCCGACTTTGCCGACTTCCCCGCGCGCTTGCGGCGCATCCGAATCGTAGCCGAGCTGCGTCGGCAAATCGAAGGCGACCGAGATCCCCGTCGTCCCTTGCGAGAGCAAATAACGATAGCGCGCATTCGATTCGGCGGCCGTCCCGAAACCGGCGTACTGCCGCATCGTCCATAGCCGTCCGCGATACATGTCCGCCCGGATCCCGCGCGTGAACGGAAACGCACCGGGCTCCGGTGCGGGGGGCGGAGCGTCGCTCGCCTCGTACACCGGTTTGAGAGGAATTCCGCTATCGTTTTCGCTTCGAGGGTCCACGGCTTGCGCTTGCCCAGCGCGGACCCGCGGTTCCTGCTCTACGCGTAGGTCGCCAGGATCGCTCCGGTCTCGACGGTCTCGCCGGCGTTCGCTTTGACTTCACCGATCGTCCCGGCGCGCGTCGCCCGAATCTCGTTCATCATCTTCATCGCCTCGATCACGGCGACGAGCGTTCCCTCGGCGACCGCATCGCCGGCGTTGACGGAAAGCTCGACGACGACGCCGTGCATCGGCGCGACGATCGCATTCTCTGCCGCGGCATTTGCCGTGCGCTTCGGCGCGACCGGCGGCGGCTTGCGGCGACCCGCGGCGGACCCTGTCGTGCCGCGGAGTTGATCGAGGAGCCGCACGACGAAGAGCTTACCGTTCACCTCGACGCGGACGCTCTCCGGTTCTCCGGGCGGCGCAGCTTCCGCGGCGGACGGCGCGGCGCTCTCGCTTGAAAATCGCGCCGCGAACAGTTCGAGGGTCGCCGTGCCGTAGGTTCCGTCGACGACGCTGGGTTCGTCGATCAGCGCGCGCAAGACCGGCAGCGTCGTCGGCACGCCCTCGATCCGAAACTCGTCGATCGCGCGCCGCAAACGTTCTCGCGCCCAATCGCGCGTGGGCGCCCAGACGATCAATTTTGCGATCATCGAGTCGTAGTCCGGAGTCACCGTGTAGCCGGCGTACGCCGCCGAATCGAGGCGAACGCCCGGCCCCGCGGGCTCGACGTATTTCGTGAGCGTACCCGGGACCGGTTGGAAATGCCGCGCGGGATCTTCGGCGTTGACGCGCACTTCGATCGCGTGACCGCGCAGCTCGATCGCGTCTTGGCCGTACCCGAGCGGCTCGCCGCAGGCGACCCGGATCTGCTCGCGGACGAGATCGAGGCCGGAGATCATCTCGCTCACCGTGTGCTCGACCTGAATGCGCGTGTTCATCTCGAGGAAGAAGAACTCGTCGCCGGAGATGAGGCATTCGATCGTCCCCGCGCTGTCGTATCCGATCGCCTTCGCCGCGCGGATCCCGGCCGTGCGAATACCCTGGCGGACGCGCTCGGAGATCTGCGGCGGCGACTCTTCCCATAATTTTTGGTGCCGCCGCTGCAGCGAGCACTCGCGTTCGCCGACGTGCAGGACCGTCCCGTGCTTGTCGGCGAGTAGCTGCAGCTCGACATGCTTGGGGTTGTCCAGATAGCGCTCGACGTAGATCGTCGCGTTCTTGAAGTACGCTTCGGCCTCGCGCTGCGCGTTGTTGAATGCGGACTCGATCTCGTCGAGCGTGTGCGCGACCTTGAGCCCCTTCCCACCGCCGCCGCCCGCGGCTTTGAGCGCGAGCGGAAGACCGAACTCCTCGGCAGCGCTGCGCGCTTCGGCGGCATCGAGTACGGGATCGACCCCGCCCGGGACGACGGGGACGCCGGCGGCGACCATCGCCTGCCGCGAGCGCAGCTTGTCGCCCATCTCCTCGATCGCACCGGGGTTCGGCCCGACCCACACCAGACCGGCGTCGATCGTGCGTTGCGCGAAACCGGCGTTTTCGGCAAAGAAGCCGTAGCCGGGATGCAATCCGTCGGCACCCGCACGCGCGGCGATCGCCAGAATCTTCTCGGCATTGAGATAAGTCTGCGCCGGGGAGGTCCCTTCGAGCGCGTAGGCTTCGTCTGCGTAGCGCACGTGGAGCGCGTCGCGATCGGGATCCGAGTAAACCGCGACGGTCGCGATCCCCATTTCTTTCGCGGTGCGCATCACGCGCAATGCAATCTCGCCGCGATTAGCGACGAGGAGTTTTCGGATCATCATACGTGCGGCCCGCCATCACCCACTTTGAGGGCTTCGATTTCGCGGGTGCGGCGACGTCGCGGGGAGCAAGCGCGCCAAGGGCCGCGACGATCGCGGCGGCTTCCTCTTCCGTGGGCTTCAAGCGTTCATCCACATTCCCATCGCGTGATACCCCGCATCGACGAAATGGACGTCGGCGGTGACCGCGCTCGAGAGATCGCTGGCGAGGTAGACCGCCGCGTTCCCGATGTCGTCGGCGGTCACGTTGCGCTTGAGCGGCGCCGCGGCCGCGACGGCGTCGACCATCCCCGAGAAACCTTTGACTTGCCGCGAGCTCGCCGTCTTGATCGGTCCCGCCGAGATCGCGTTGACGCGGATTCCGCGCTCGCCGAGGTCGTACGCGAGATACCGGACGATCGACTCGAGCGCCGCTTTCGCGATCCCGGCGACGTTGTAATTCGGGACGATCGCCCCGGAACCGAGATACGTCAGCGCCATGATGCTCGCGCCGTCGCTGAGCGTCTCTTTGAGCGCGGAGACCAAAGCGATCAGGGAGTACGACGAGATGTCGAGCGCGAGCGAGAAGCCGCTGCGCGACGTGTCGTAGACTTTCCCGGCAAGGTCTTCTTTGTTGACGAACGCGATCGAATGGACGAGCGCGTCGAGTCTCCCGAGCTCGCGGGCGACGGCGTCGTTCAGGCGCCGAAGCTCGTCGTCCGAGGTCACATCGCACGACCAGGACGGAGCGCCGCCGAGCTCGGCCGCGAGCTTCTCGACCTCGTCCTTGACCCTTTCGCCCTGATAGGTGAAGGAGAGCCGCGCCCCGTGCGCGTGCATCGCCCTCGCGATCCCGGTCGCAATCGACCACCGATTCGCCACGCCGGTGATCAGCGCGGTTTTTCCGTCTAAGAGAGCCACGGCCGGTCTATTGCCGCTACCGGGTCCAAAACCCTGACGGGTCGGCCTCCGCGATCGCTCGCAGCTCGGCCTCGCTCGGCGCCGGGGTTTCCTCGGCCTGCGCGAAATCGAGCGCGAACCCCGTCTCGCGCTCGACCTGCGCGCGGGTTACGCCGTGGTGCAGCGAGACGACGCGCGGCGGCCCGTCGGCGAGCGTGAAGACGCCGAGCGTCGTGATCAGCGTGACGACCCCGCGCGGTCGCGAGGTGACGTATCCGACGCGCTCGACGAAACGCCGGCGTTCGTGCTCCATCACGTAGACGCAGCGGCGCGAGAGCGCGGCGATGTCGGAGCCGCCCCCCGAGCCGGGGAGGCGCGTCTTCCCGACGCGCGTGGTGTTGAGGTTACCGAACGCATCGACTTCGGCGCCGCCGAGGAAGCCGACGTCGACGCGACCGCGCTGCAACATTCCAAGGACGTCGATCAAGGTCGTCGCGCAGGTCGCATCTCGCTGATTCGGCCCGTCGCCCATCGTCACGACGAAGCCGCGCGGCGGCAGCTCGCGGATCAAGCCGTTCTCGAAGAGTCCGATCGCCCGCGGCGCGTGCGTTGCTTTGGCGACCGCAAACCCGAGCAGCGGCAAGCGCATCCCGGCGAAGACGATCTCGCCGTCGCGAATCTGACGCGCCGCAGCCGCGACCATGACGACCCTCGAGCCGTCTTTCACCGGCCGAGCTTTCGCAGGTAGCTCGCGCGGTCGGCGACGCCGTCGATCCACTCGGCGCGCCACGCGTCCCAGCCCTCGCGGCTCCGCGTCGCACGATGATACGCCTCGAATGCAGCGTGATCGCGTTCTTCGTAGCCTTCGACCGGCGACGGATGCGCGGCCCCGGGCTCTACGACGACGGCATCGACCAAGAGGCCCGGAATGAGAACGCGATTCGGGTGCGCGCGGAGTGTCTCGGCAGCGACGAGCTCTTCCACGATCAGCAGAACCCGTTCGGCAGCGCGCGCGCTCTCGAGCGTCGTCCCAAGGTTCCCCCAAACGTGCGCGTTCCCGTTTTCGTCGGCGCGTTGTGCGACGACGATCGCAACGTCGACCGGGATCGCGCGGACCGCAAAAACGGGCTCGCCGCCGAAGGGATCCGCGATCTCGCGAAATGCGTCGCTTTGGCGCGCGATATCGGTTCCGAAAAGCCCGCGCGTCACGCCGAACGGCACCCCTTCGGCCGCCGCGCGCAGGCCGGTCGCATAGCTGAGATTCGTGTAGTCGACCATCTCGACGAGCGGCGGCTCGGCTTCGAGCGCGCGGCGGAAATTATGTCCGAGTCCGGCGCCGACGTTGCCGACCCACGCGGCTTCGATCCGCCGCACGCACCCCGCGCCGACGAGTTGATCGTAGAGCATATCGCTGATCGGCCCGACGAGCGTCAACCCGTGCTTCGCCTGGCGCACGATCTCGTGCCCGGCGGCGAACGGAATCCGCGCTTCGAGGCCGCAGGCCGCGCTAACGCGATCCCCCGAGCGCACGAGGCGCTCGACCGCCTCGCGCATCGTCGTTACCTTTGACAAGTCAGACTTCGACGGGTGCCTTTCCGCGCAAGACGAAGCGCTGCGTCTTTCCGGTCGCAGTCTTCGGCAGCGCGTCGACGATCGTCACCCAGCGCGGATACTTGTGCGGCGCAAGGTGTTCCTTGACGAAGCTCTGCAGCTCTCCGGCGAGGTCGCCAGGCGCTTCGCCGGACGAACGCAGGACGACGTAGGCGTGCGGTTTCGTGAGCCCGTCGCGATCTTCGCGTCCGATCACCGCGCATTCGAGGACCGACTCGTGCGCGGTCAGCGCGCTCTCGACCTCGACCGGCGAGACCCACATCCCGCTGACCTTGAGCATGTCGTCGCTGCGGCCGGCGTGCCAGTAGACACCCTGGGCATCGCGGCGATACTTGTCGCCCGTCCGAATCCACTCGCCGGCGAGCGTTGCCTTGGTGCGCTCGTGCTTGTTCCAATACAGTGCCATCGTCGAATCGCCGCGCACGATCAAGTCGCCGATCTCGTCGGCCCCCACGTCGGCGCCGTCTTCGTCGACGATCCGCAGCTCGTAACCGGGGACGGCGCGGCCGCTCGAGCCCGGGACGCATTCGCCGGGCGCGTTTGAAAGGAAGATGTGCGTGATCTCCGTCGAGCCGATCCCGTCGCAGATCTCGAGCCCGGTGTTCGCGAGCCAGCGATTGAAGATGGAGGCGGGAAGCGCCTCGCCGGCGCTGACGCACATCCGTACGCTCGAGAAGTCCGCCTTGGCACCGGCGTCGAGCGCGGCAAGCATCTGCGCGTACGCGGTCGGGACCGCAAAGAAGAGCGTCGGCCGGTAGCGCGCGACTTGCTCGAAGACCGCCTCGGGCGTCGGCCGCCCTGCGAAGAGCACGCTGGATGCGCCGACGTCCATCGGGAAGTATTGGCCGTTCCCCAGGCCGTACGCGAAGAACAGCTTGGCGACGCTGAACGCGCGATCCGATGCGCTCGTTCCGAGCAGCTTCTCGCCGTAGGTGCGCGCGCAGATCCACATGTCGTGGTGAAGGTGGACGACGCCTTTCGGTTCCCCCGTCGTCCCGCTCGAATACAGGAAGAAGGCGAAGCCGTCGCGGTGCGTCCGCGCGTACGCGCCGGGTGCGTGCTCGGCGTCGCGCAGAATCGGCTCGGCGTCGTTGAGGATCACCTGCGCGCCACAGTCTTCGATGATCTCGGCGTGCTCCTCGGCGCGCAATCCGGGATTGAGCGGGACTGCGACGCACCCTGCTGCGAGCGTCCCCCAAAAACCGATCGCCCACGCCGGTCCGTCGGGGAGGATCAGGACGACGCGGTCGCCGGGATGGACGCCCTGCTCGAGGAGTGCCGCGCTGAAACCGCGGACCGCTCGGTCGAGCTGCGCGTAGGTGAACGTACCGGCATCGCCGACGATCGCGAGGGCATCGCCGCGACCCTCGGCGACGTTGCGGGCCACGAAAAACTCGGCCGCGTTGAACGCCGCCGGCAGGTAGTCGGCCGCGCGCATCGCCTACACTTTCTTGATTTCGTAGCCGGTGCGGTCGGGGATCTTTTGCGCGGCCATCGCGACGGTCGCTGCCGAGGCATCCGTGTCGGAGCAGCGGCCCGCGCCGACGACGCCGGGAACCTCGCCGACGACTTCAAACATGAAGTCGGCCTTTTCGCGCGCTTTGTTCGAGAGGATCGCGCCGGCGTAGTTGTCCTGCACGCATTGATGATCGCAGGCACGCCACATCCCCGGGTTCTGCTTGTACGCTTCGAACTTGTGGTCGGCGAATGCCGCGACGAGCGCGTCGGCTTTCGTCGTCCCCGCCGCGTGCAGCCGGTCGATGAGCTGTCCCGTGACCGTGTACGCGAAGTAGTAGCGTCCCGACGGCGCGTCGTTCGTCAGGCGCTTGAGCTTCGCTGCGAGCTTGCGCGCCGAATCGGAGACCGAAGGCGCCCAGTTGATCGCGAACGTCGAGCCGGCGAGTTCGTCGCTGGGGATCCCTTTCCAATAATAGTCTTCCATCGAGCCGGAGACTCCCCCGAGCTTGATCCGCTTATGCAAGCCGAAATCGACGAATTGCTTCGCGCACTTCGCGCCGTCGAATCCCCCCAGACACAGCACGAGCACGTCGGCATCCGAGTCTTTGAGCTTGGTGAGCGCCGAGGAGAAATCGTTCGTCCCAAGCGGTAAGAGATCGGAGCCGACCTCTCGTCCGCCGGCGCGCTTGACGACCGCGGAGAGCCGCGCGTAGGCGTCCTTTCCGTACGCAAAGTCGTCGATGATGAAGTACCACTTCTTTCCGACCGCGAGCAACCGCTGCGAGACGGCGCGGACCTGCATCTCTACGTTCGGCGCGAACCGGTACAGGACGCGCTGCGCCTTCTCGCCCGTGATGCTCGTGTCTTGCGGGCCGATCGCGACCGTGAAAACGCCGCTTTGCGCGGCTAGCGGGCCGACCGCGAGCGTAACCGCCGACGACGTCCCGAGCATGAGGACGTCGACGTTCTCTTGACCGATCAGTCGCCGCGCTTCGGTCGTCCCGATCGCCGGGCGCGACGTGTCGTCGGCGGCGACGAGCTCGAATTTGACGTTCGAGTTGGCGCGATTCGCCTCGTCGACGGCGATCGAGACGGCGGTGTGATGGTGCTGGCCGATGTCGGCGAGCGGGCCGCTGAACGAGTCGAGGTATCCGATCTTGACGGTCGCCGGCGCGGCGCGAGCGACGCGTGGGAGGGAGAGCGTTGCCGCCGTGAGAGCGCCGCCGGTAAGGAAGGCGGGACGACGTACCATAGGATCCTCCGTTTGCGCGCTACTTGTTCTCGAAGCGCGCGACTCGCTGTTCGGTGAAGGCGGCGATCCCCTCGTGGGCGTCGCGACTCTTGAAGAGGAGCGATTGCAGCTCGCGCTCGAGCGCGAGCGCGTCCTGGAGCGGGAGCTCGGCGCCGGTTTGGACGCTACGCTTGATGTGCCCGACCGCCATCGGCGCCTTGTTCGGCGAGCAGAACTGATTGGCGTACGCAATGACCTGCGCGTGGAACGAGGTGCCGTCGCCTTCGTAGATGTCGCTGACGATCCCCATCTCTTGCGCGAGCTCGAAGCTGAACGTTCGGCCGGTGACCATCAGCTCGATCGCCCTCGCTTTTCCGACGAGTCGCGCGAGCCGCTGCGTTCCGCCGGTCCCCGGAAGGACGCCGAGCCCGACCTCGGGCAGCCCGATCTTTCCCGCGTCGCGGCGCGCGAGCCGGATATCGGCGGCCATCGCAATCTCGAGGCCGCCGCCGACGGCGTGTCCGTTGAGCGCGGCGATGACGAGCTTCGGCGTTTGCTCGAGCCGCTGCAGCGTCTCGTTCGCATGGAGGCAGAAGTAGTACTTGAACTCCGGCGTGACCGCGTTGAGCATCCCGACGTTCGCACCGGCCGAGAAAAATTTCTCGCCGGCGCCGGTAAGGACGATCACCTCGACGCCGTCGTCGAAGCGCGCGTCGAGAATCGCCTCGTCGAGCTGGCGCATCATCTCGTGCGTATACGTGTTGGCCGGCGGGTCGTCCATCACGATCACGGCGATGTGACCGTCCTTCTGAACGCGCACGACTCGGTGCGGCGGCTCGGGCCGCGCTTCGCGGCCAAACGGCGTCTTGTCGTGCCGGACCTCAACCGCCATCGGTCTCCTCACTCTTCTTGCCTTTCGGCGCGATCCAGTTCGGGTTCTTGAACAGCTCGCCGAGCGTCGCCTCGTCGGCCGGCGTGGGGAGAACGGTCGGCGCGTACCGCTGCCATTCCTCTTCCGAGATTCGACGGCCGTCCGTCGTCCATCGCTCCCCCGCGTAGTCTCCGATCTTCCGATTGAAGCGGATGTCGGGGACCACGAGTTGTTCTTGCGGGTTCACGGCATTGATCTGTTCGACCGTCTTTGCGATCTCGGCGTAAAACTGGTCGCGCGCGCGCTCGTTGAGGTGCTCGACGTCGGCGGGTCGATCCGTTCGATCCTCGTCGACGCGACCTTTGATCCCCCAGGTGTAGGCCCAGCGCGCCGAGCGCGAATGGTCGGTTCCAAAAAGATCGAGCGAGCCCGAAATCCACTTGTTGTAGTACTTCTGCTGCAGCACGACCGGGACGACGGCGGCCTGCGCGATCCGCTTGAGACCCGAGATCCCCGACCCCATGTGAAACGATTCTTCGCGCAGCATCGGAATCATCGACGCGGCGAGCGGCGCGAACGCGGAGTGCGAGAGCATCGTGAGCTGGAACTTGCCATCGCGGTCCATGAAGTTGGTGTACGCGAAGAAGTCGAGCCAGTGGGTGACGTCTTCGTTGAACGCTTTGAGCAGCCGGTTCCGCTTTCCGTACGCCCGCCGCTCGAGCATCTTTTGGGCTTCGATCTTCCCGTCGGCGCCGAAGTGCGTGATCAGGAGATGGCACATCTGAAAGCCGTGCCGCGTCTCTTCCATCATGATTCGGGCGAGCGCCGCAAGGTCGTATTCGCTCGGGGCGTTCGCGAGCAGAAACCGTTGCTGCTCGTTCGAGGCGAACTCGGTGTCGCCCTGATAGACGATCATGTTCATCAGGCCGTCCCGAATGCGCTGGTCGGGAACCTCGAGGACGCGTTCCCATCGGCGATCGCCTGCGAAGCTGCCGAACGAGATCTCGCTGCGCGGCAGCTCGCCGTACTTCGCCTCGAGCTTATAGCCCGGGACGTAGCGGTCGATCAAGGCGACGTCGAGCCCGATCTCGCTCTGCCAGCTCTTGAGGAGATCGACCCAATCGTCGAACGACGCGACTCTAGCCATCTTCAGCGAGCCGCGATCCGCGTAGGATATCCAGCGAACAGCGGGCTCGCGCACTGCCATAAGAGAAAGCTGAACTCGTCGGTGAAGAGCGCGTTCTGCTGCGCTTGGGAGGCAGCGAGCATCCCGTGGCCGGCGTCGTAATCGACCCGCAGCAAGACGGGCCGTCCACTCGTCGTCGCGCGCTGTAGGCGCGCGGCGAACTTCGCCGCTTGCCATGGCGCGACGCGCGGATCGTTGATTCCGGTCACCGCCATGACCGCCGGATAGGCCGTGCCGTCCTTGATGTGCTGATACGCGTCGATCGCGTAAACCAGCGGGAAACCGGCTTTGGTCTTCGGCGTCCCGAACTCCGGGATATTCGTCGCGCCGTTCGGGTCCGCATCGACCGAGCGCAGGTCGTCGGTGTCGCCGACGACGTCGAGCGCCGCGGCGAAGAGCTCCGGATGTTGCGTGATCGCGCCGCCGACCATGATCCCGCCGGCGCTCGTCCCTTCGATACCGAGATGAGACGCGGACGTATACTTGTTCGCGATCAGATACCGCGCAGCGCCGATCGCGTCGTCGATCGTATGTTGTTTCGTCGGACCTTTGCCGGCCTCGTACCAATCCTGGCCATTTTCACCGCCGCCGCGGACGTGCGACACCGCCCAAATTCCGCCGGCATCGATCCAGGCCAGCTTGCGGCCTAGGAACGCGGGATCGATGTCGAGCCCGTACGCGCCGTACGCCTCGAGGTAGGCGGGATTGGTGCCGTCGAGCCGCGTCCCGCGCTTCATCACGATCGAGAGCGGGACCATCGTTCCATCCGCGCTCTTCGATTCGGTCTCCATCGCAACGTACGGCGAGGTGTCGATGTTCGGCGGCGTGACGATGCGCGTGTCGGCGAGCGCGCCGCCGGGATCGAGCGTGTAGACGAGCAGCGGTTTGATCCACGAGACGAGTCCGAGCGCCGCGCCGTCGACCCGCGGGTCGGTGGAGAACTCTTGGAGCGTTCCCTTGAACGGAAGCGGGACCTCGACGGACGTCCCGGGCGAGCCGTCGGCGTTCCACGGGAGTTTCGAGAGGACCGCGATGCCACCGTCGATTCCGCGAACGTAGAGCCCGTCGTGTGCCACGGCGACTTGCTGAATGACGGTCTTGCCGGTCGGCACGATCGTCGTTGCACTCGACGCGGTTTGTTCCGGTTTGCTCAGGTCGATCGCCGTGATCTTGAAATGCGGAGCGTCCTTGTGCGTGAGCAGGTACAGCATCGGCCCCTTGAGGTCGAAGCCCGTGACGTCGTCACCGACATCGGCGATCTTCCGCCACGCGATTGGACCGGCGCCGGTGAGTTGCGCGACGGGAGCGACGTAGATCGTGAGCTCGTTCTGCACGCCGTGCGTGTTGAGGCCGAGCGCATAGTCGGAGACCGGTGAGATCGTTACGACCGGCGCATCGATCGGGACGAACGGAACCTTGGGATCGAGGCCGATCCCCATTATCGCTTTGTCGGGACCGCTCGCGCCGAGGACGTGACGGTAGACCATCGACCGCAGCTCGAGATCCGTCTGGGGCTGGCCCGGGCGTAGCTTCGGAAGCTGTTGGTAGAAGACGGTCGTGCTGTCGGCCGTCCACGCCGTCAGGCCGCCCCACGTGCGCGGAAAATCTTCGGGCAACAGCGTCGCCGACGCGACGTCGACGATCCGCGTATGGGTCTGCGCCTCCGCTCCGCCGGGGACGATTCCGACGGCGACGCGCTTTCCGTCTGGAGAAGGCAAGACTTGCGAGAGCGACAGATGCGCTTTCGAACCAGTCTGCTTGGCGAGGACGTCGGGATCGAGCAAGATTCGGCTCGAGCCGTTCTCGCTCACCATCAAACGCGCATTGTTCGCCGATGGTGGACGCGCCAGGTAGAAGAGCCGGTTTCCGATCAAGTTCACCGCGAAGACCGCCGTTTGGGCGGCGGCGAGACGCGCGACGTCGGCCCGAATTTTGTCACGTTGCGGCCCCAGCTTCGCGAGCACGGCGTTCGTGTAGTCGGCTTGTTCGCGGAAATAGCGCTCGACCGCCGGCTTCTTCAGGTTCTCGAAGTAGCCGTACGGATCGACGACCTTATTACCGGCATAGACGTTTACGGTGGGGATCACCGCGGGCGGCGCCGGTGGCAACGGCCACGACAGCATAGCGGCGGCGATCGTGAGGATGACGGCCTTCTGAAGCATCGGGAGCCCTCCGGACGGGTGCTTGGCAATCAGCGCCCCTTTGTCATCTCGAGCGTCAGCGCGACGGCGATTCCGCCTCGATCCAGGCCGCGATCTTGGCGATGACCTCGCTTTCGATGCCGAGGAAACCGTGCGGCGAGAGTCCGGTGCATGCATCGCCCTGCGACGCGTCGCTGCGTACTGCGACGAACGTTCCGCGCGCGCCTAGCCGTTCGGCCAGCAATGCCGCGCCGGCAGACGTCGAAACGGGGCAACCGTCGTTCCCGTTCGCGACGACCAAGACGGGGATCGCGACGCGCCGCAGGCTCGCTGCGTCGAGTGCGCCGGCGCCGCTCGTCACCGGCGAGGTGAGGACGAGAAGATCCGGGCCTTCGTTTCCCAGGCGAAGCGTTTGCTGCGCGGCAACGATTGTGCCCCGGCTCGTCGAGACGAGGACGACCGGACGCGCGAGCGCACGCAGTCGTGCGAGCGCTTCGCGCAGGTCGCTGGGATCGTCCATGTAGGCGGTGACGTAGCCGGCGCTTTGCCACAGCTTGCGCGTACGTATGACGAAGTTGTTCGAGCTCACGCTTCCGTCGGGCGCGACCGCGAGCGTCGTCGCGCCGCCGGGGACGAGCAAGACTGACCCACGGAGCTCTCTTGCCGGCTGCTCGACGACGAGCTTGTGCTCGCCGAGCGGAACGACCGTAAGAAGCGCGAGGGCGAGAGCGGCGAGCCGCACGGGTTAGAGCGGGATGTTGCCGTGCTTGCGGTGCGGGCGGTCGACCCGTTTATTCTGGAGCATCTCGAGCGCGTTCGCGATCGTGCGCCGCGTCTCGCGGGCTTCGATCACGTCGTCGACGTAACCGCGCTGAGCTGCGATGAACGGGTTGGCGAAGCGCTTGCGGTACTCTTCGACGAGCTCGTTCGTCTTCGCAATCGGATCCGCGGCGTCGGCGATCTCGCGCCGGAAGAGAATCTTCGCCGCGCCCTCGGCACCCATCACCGCGATCTCGGCAGTAGGCCACGCGACGTTGACGTCGGCACGAATGTGCTTCGAAGCCATAACGTCGTAGGCGCCGCCGTACGCCTTGCGCGTGATCACCGTAATCTTCGGGACCGTCGCCTCGGCGAACGCGTAGAGCAGCTTCGCGCCGTGCTTGATGATCCCGCCGTACTCTTGGGCGGTCCCCGGCAGGAAGCCCGGGACGTCGACGAAGGTCACCAACGGGATGTTGAAGGCGTCGCAGAACCGGACGAAGCGCGCCGCTTTGATCGAGCTTGCGATGTCGAGGACGCCGGCGAGGACCTCGGGTTGGTTCGCGACGATCCCGACCGAGCGTCCCCCGATCCGCCCGAAACCGATCACGATATTTTTCGCGTACGAAGGTTGCAGCTCGAAGAATGCGCCGTCGTCGACGACCGCGTCGATCGCGCGCTTCATATCGTAAGGCTTGTTCGGCGCATCGGGGACCAGCTCGTCGAGCTCCTCACACAAGCGCTGCGGGTCGTCGCCGGTCTCGAAGAACGGCGGGTCGTCGAGGTTGTTCTGCGGAACGAACGAGAGCAGCGCGCGGGTTTGCGCGTTCATCTCGTCTTCGTCGGCGGCGGTGAGATCGGCGACCCCGCTCTTTGTGGCATGCGTCATCGCGCCGCCAAGCTCTTCGAAGGTGACGTCCTCGCCGGTTACCGTTTTGATGATCTCGGGACCGGTGATGAACATCTGCGAGATCTTGTCCACCATGACGATGAAGTCGGTGATGGCAGGGCTGTAGACCGCGCCGCCGGCAC
>JAFAMS010000028.1 GCA_019233165.1 Vulcanimicrobiota bacterium
AGCGCGGCGTCCGCGTTTGCTTGTGGGAAGACTGGCTCGAGATCGACCGCCACGAGCGCGAGCTCGGCGCAAAGGACGGCCGAGAGGAGCGCATCAAGGTGACGCGCTTCGACGCCCTGCCGGCCGCGAGGCGGTAGCGGGCACGAAGCGAGCGGGCGAGCGGCTGGAGCGACCTTCCGCGGGGAACTAGCGGGGCCGGGAGCGATGCGCTATACTCGTCGAGGTTCTCGGCGAGGAAGTCGCGACCGAACGAACGGCCGGCGGCTTTTTTCATCCTCGAACCGGTCCTGCAAAGGACCTGTGTAGGGTCGAGCTCGTCTCGACCGTTTTCCACCTACATAAAGAAGGAAGCACCGGCATGGCGAGTCCCAAGAAGCGGACGGCGACGAAGAAAGAGCGCCGTCCCAAGCGCAAGATCTGCAATTTCTGCGCCGACAAAGTCAGCGACATCAACTACAAAGACACGACGCGTCTGCGTAAGTACGTCTCCGAGCGCGGGAAGATTCTCCCCCGCCGGATCTCCGGAAACTGCGCGAAGCATCAGCGTGGCCTCACCGTTGCGGTGAAGCGCGCGCGGATCATCGCGCTTCTTCCCTTCGTCGCCGAATAAGGACCGATGCGCGTTATCTTGCTCGCCGACGTCAAAACGCTCGGCAAGGCCGGCGCCATCGTCGAGGTCGCTCAGGGCTACGCCAACAACTACCTCATCCCGCGCAAGCTGGCGGCCGAAGCTTCCTCGGGAGCGCTCGCGACGCTCGAGCAGCAGAAGAAAGCGCAGGCCCGCAAGCAAGCCGAAGATTTGGCGCAGGCCAAAGAGCTCGCGCGACTCATCGAAAGCAAGCCCCTGGCGGTTCCGGCGCGCGCGGGCGGTAACGGCAAGTTGTTCGGCACCGTCACGAACGCGCAGATCGCGGAGGCGATCCAGCGCAATTTCGATATCGCGCTCGACCGTCACAAGATCGAGCTGAAATCGCCGATCAAGGCGGTCGGAACGTATCCGGTCGAAGTGAAGCTCGGGAACAACGTTACCGCTAAGGCGACCGTCGAGGTCGTCGCGAGCTAACCGGCGTGCCCGCGAAGCCGGAGAATCCCCACGTACGCCGCTTCCGCCGCAAATACGGCGGCGATGAAGAGGTGCGCCGTCATCTCGGCGCACTCTACGATTTGCTCGCCGAGGTTCTCGGCGCGGAGAAGATCGTGCTGCGTGCCGGGAAGCTCGGCGCGCTCAAGGGGATGCGCAGCGAGCGTATCGCCGATCGCATGCTGGCGCTCGAACGGCTCGTGTTCGAAGACCCGACGATCGCCGACGTGCCGGCGCCGGCGAATTATCGCGAGAAGTTGCAGCACCTCGAAGAAGGGCTCGCGGAGTTGATCGCCCAGCGCACGGTCGAAGACAACCTCGACCGCAAGATCAGCGCCAAGATGGCGGCGCGGCACAACGATTACTTGCGCGAGCTCAAACTCGAAGCGCTTAAGGAAGACTTGGGCCCCGAGACGCCGGCGACGCAGAAGAAGCTGGAGGAGTTAAGCCAGCTCGAAGGCCGCGCGCTTACCGATTCGGCGCTGCAGCAATTGCGCCCGAAGTCCCTCGAGCAAGTCGTCGGTCAAGAAGCTGCGATGCGTTCGTTGCTCGGCAAAGTTGCCTCGCCGTATCCGCAGCACGTCATTCTCTTCGGTCCACCCGGCGTCGGAAAGACGACCGTTGCACGGCTCGTGCTGGAAGAAGCGAAGCGGTTAGGTCGCGGACCGTTTGCAGCCGACGCTCCATTTGTCGAAGCAAACGGCGCGACGCTCCGCTGGGATCCGCGCGAAACGACAAATCCACTCCTCGGAAGCGTGCACGATCCGATTTACCAAGGGTCGCGCAGAGAATTTGCCGAGGGCGGCATCCCGGAGCCAAAGCTCGGTCTCGTGACGCGTGCCCACGGCGGCGTGTTGTTCATCGACGAGATCGGCGAAATGGACGCGCTGCTCCAAAGCAAGTTGCTCAAAGTGCTCGAGGACAAGCGCGTTAGTTTTGAATCGTCTTACTACGACGAG
>JAFAMS010000153.1 GCA_019233165.1 Vulcanimicrobiota bacterium
CGTGTCGGCAGTCCATCCCGTACAGCGCACGACGAGGTGCGTTTCGATCGTTTTGGCGGGGAAAGAAGCTCGCACGCCGCTCGCTGTAGCCTCGAAGCCTCGCACATGCCCGCAGTCCTCGTAAACGTCGATGCCGTCATTGCGATAGGCTCGCGCTAGTTCAGCAGAGATGTCTTCGTCTTCGCTCGGGGCGATTCGCGGGCCGCCTTGACAGAGCGAGATCTTCGTCCCGAACGCGTTGAAAATCGACGCAACCTGCATACCGGTGGCGCCGGCGCCGATCACGAGCAGCGACTTCGGGAGTTCGGTAAGCGAAAAAGCGTCTGCGGGCGTGACGGTGAGCTCTGCGCCGGGCACGTCAAGCGTGCGGCTGACGCCGCCCGAGCAAATTATGATCGCATCCCCGTGGAACGTAAGGCCGGATTCCGTTTGCAGCGTATGCGCGTCCGCGAAGCGAACGGTTCCAACGTCTTCGAACAGCGTGACGCCGACCGCTTGGATCTGCTGCAGAAGAATGGAGCGTTCGCGCGCTTCGCCGACGACCTCCCTTGCACGTGCGACGAGGCGCACGTAGTCAAGGTGGGGCACGTCATCGGTCACGATGCCGTACCGGTGCAACTGCCGAGCTTCTCGTGCGAGTCGCGCGGCGTGGGCAAGCGTACGTACCGGAATAGGACCGGCATTTGCCGACATTCCACCGAAAGCGTCCCGTGTAACCAGTGCGGTCTTCGCACCGAGATCGGCAGCTCGCATCGAAGCGGCGGTTCCCGCAGGCCCCGCACCGATGACGACCACGTCGAAGTTGATAGTCGGCAACGATAAAGCATAGCATAGGCACGTCGGCCGGTGCTATCCCGAAAGCGCAGCTTTATCTGAAATGTGCATCGCAGCGAATGCCGGAGGTAGCGTCACAACTTCAGGTGAAACAAAGCCCCCTCTTACGCAAAAGGAGTGACCTGATGGCGAATCAGGAACCGGCGTGGACCAATCCTCAAGCGATAGCTATCCCCAAAGAGGGATATTTCGAGCTACAGCAAGGAAACTACGGCCCGATCTTCCCTCGCACACCGATCAATTATGGGTTTACCATCATTGCAAAAGTGAGACCCGGCCGCGAACAAGCGATCCGCGAATACGGACATACGATCGAGAACGCGGTTAAGGGTGCGCCGCACGTTCTCGCTCCCCTGAAGTTGCATTCCTTGAAATGGGTTCTGTTCGAAATCAACAAAGAACTGTATTTCATGTATCAGGGGATCTTTGACACCGATTTCGACACGTATATCGACGACGCGGTCAAGCTTTTCATCGATACCGGCGTGACAACGGTGTTCGTAAACTTGGAAGGCTTTCCCGAAGATTGGAAATCGAACGTCCCTGCGGTAACGAAGTTCTTCAGGGATCACCACCGGCCCAGTTTTATGGAATACTCCGAGTATCCGTACACTACGACCGACGAGATTAAGCGATCGCTCAAAGCTAAACATGCCCTGGGCGAAATGCTGGATCAAATGCAGTGACGACGGGGCGCACGTACAACCAGCTTCACGCTCCGCGAACCTACTCGCAGGCTAAGCGGCGCATTAGCGTTTACTGGACGTGGAGTTACCCGTGGGAGGCAAACCGCGACGTTCGAAATCTCGACAACCGCTTTTCGACGATGACGGAAGTTCGCCGCGTGGCGTGGCCGGCGTACGAAACCCCCGAATATTCGGGTGCCAACTTTTTACAAGGCGTCGACGGGACGCTAGAGCTCTTTCATCTGTCGCTGGTAAATTTCCAAAAAGCCGCCGGAGAAGTAACGGGCTACCCGGTTGCAGTCTATCAGCGAGTCGATCAAGCGGGACAGCGGCTCCCGATCGACGAGCGGATTCTCGCCGACACCGACACGCTGATGGTTTTTGGCCTGGATCATCTCGCAGCAAGTGAAGAAGCCACCCGTGAAGAGCTAGAAGCCATTCGTAACTGGTTGAAACGCGAAGGAACGTGTTTGATTCTCGCGCCGCATCACGACGTGGGCGCGACCGACGATTTCAAGATTCGCGACGTAGAGTACCACCATCACGGCGATCGTCTCGTACCTAGCCAGCAGCGCTTCAGCGGTTACGCACGATCGCTCCTCAAGGGTCTCGATCTCCCGCTTTACAATCGCTGGGGATTGCGCCCAGCCACGGTTCAAGGAACGCAAAAGACCGTGCCGCTAAAGGTCGCGAGCGACTTAGACAAACGCGGCTGGTTCGAAGGCGTGTCGACACTAGTGTTTCACCAACACCTGCCGCATTACGAGGTTTTGCCCGGCGGTAAGGCGCCGATTCACGTACTAGCGCAGCAGCCGATTGACGAAAAGCGCCCGCATCCGTTTACCGAGGCGGGGAACCGCGAGTTTAACATGGTGGTTTGGATGCCGCCGTCGGGCGATCGCGGCGGCGACATCGTCTTCGCGGATTCTACGATCTTCACGACGCTCTTCGGCGGCGACGAGAGCCTCGTTCGTTTCTGGACGAACCTCGCAAAGAACTAGCGATGGCGCGGCTGGAGCTTCACGATATTCAAAGCGGCGCACTGCGTCCGCGTCCGACGCCCTTTGCGGCGACGTATTGGATTCTGCGAATCGACGACCGGGAAAATGGTCGCGGGTTGATGCGACGGCTCGCCCAGGCCGTATCGCCGGCCGACGATCCGCAGGCGGCTCAGCGCGATACGTGGGTGAGCGCGTCGCTCACCTACAACGGACTCAAAGCGCTAGGCGCGCCCCAAGCGTCGCTCGATTCGTTCTCGACGCCGTTTCGCGAAGGCATGGCGGCGCGGGCTGCGTCGTTGGGCGATACCGGTGAAAGCGCGCCGGAACGCTGGGAGAAACCGCTGGGCACGCCCGACGTGCACGTCGTGATCACCGGCATCGCACCGGACCGGCGCGGCTTGGATGCGGCGCTCGAGCGCGCTCGCGCGGCGCTAGCCGAGTATCCGGACGTTCGTGAAGTGTGGCATCAGGATTGTCACGTCTTGCCGGGAGAGCGCGAGCCGTTCGGATTTCGCGACGGCATGAGCCATCCGGCCATCGAGGGCAGCGGCATCCCGGGAAGCAATCCGCACGAAACGCCGATCAAAGCCGGCGACTTCGTGTTGGGCTATCCCGGCGAGCTGCATGCTCCGGTTCCGCAGCCGGAGGTGCTCGGCCGAAACGGGACGTACGTCGCGTTTCGCAAGCTGCA
>JAFAMS010000168.1 GCA_019233165.1 Vulcanimicrobiota bacterium
GTCGAGATCTCTTTGTTCGAAAGCCCGCGCGCGATGAGTCGAATGATCTCCGTCTCGCGCACGGAGAGATCGCTGATCGCCGAACGCGTCGGCGAAAGCGTGCGCCGGCGCAGCAAATGACCCGCGATCCGCGGGTCGACGTACGAGGAACCGCTTGCGACCGTTTTTACCGCGCGCACCAGCTCGGCGGGCGTGATGTCTTTTAGGACGTATGCATCGGCGCCGGCGGAAAGACAACGCTGCAGGAGCTCGGCTTGACCGTTGAGCGAGAGAACGACGACGCGAACGTTCGGGACGACTTCGCGGCAATGCCGCATCGCATCGTGGAAGTCGACGGGATGTCCGTCGAGATCGAGGACGATCACGTCGGGCCGATGCGCTTTGAGCGGGGCTTGCATCACGTTCGGCGCGTCGCCGATCACGTTGATCCCCGCATCGCCGGCGAGCACTTGGCAGAGCGCTTTCCCGAAGAGCACCTGACCCTCGATCACGGTCACTCGGATCGGCGAGCCTTCGGACGCCTGCGACTGCGGTACGGTCTGATACATTCTAGGTCTTCTATACCGCCATATGGGCCTAAATAACACCCCCAAAAAGGGGGTTTGTGCGCTGCGTTATCCTTGAATTGGATAGAGCATTTCGCCTCAGGGGAACAACTCCCACATACCGTGCCGCCCCACCGCCGTTTGGTATCTCGGCGAGCAATCGTCGAAGATGCAAATATCATAACCAACGTTCCGGACATCGATCGGGCGCGCGTCTTGGCCGAAGACGTCGCCGCCTCGGTGAACGCAGGCTGCTGGGCGTTTGCTCGCTACGACGTCGTTGATAGCACGAGCGAGATAGTGGTTGATGAGGGGACCGTGGAAGGCACCCGCCTGGTCGAGTGGCTCAAGGCCGAGCGGACGATGCAGGACGGCCGGGTCGCGCCGCTGCCCCGCGTCACCCGAACCCTGATCCCGACGCCGCCGCTGCGCTCCGCGCTGACGGCCGTCTACGGCTCCGAACGTTCGATTACCGGGCTTCTCATGGTCTTTCGCACGGCCGAGCAACCGGCATTCGGCGCACTCGACGAAGCGATCTTGCAGTCGAGCCTCGAGAGCGGTTCGGACGTTCTCGAGCGCCTGCGCGTCTTCGACGGCGAGCAGACCGCCCGCGAACGCGCCAACCAGCGGACGCTCCCGGCGCAGTTCGTGCTGGGCGAGGACCTTACGATCGAGTATTCGTGGCTTCCGCCGGGGGCCGCCGGCGACGACGTGATCCGAACCGTCCTCTCGACCGCGGGCGAACGACTCCCGCTCGTCGTCGAGAACGCGGTTCGCGCGATCGTCGCCTCTTGGGAGCCAACGCGGGGATCGGGATTTGGGATTGCGATCCCCTTGCCGTTCATGCTCGTACGCGCCGTCGAGCTGCAATCTGCCGACGGCGGAAGCGTGCGCTACAGCGTCACCGTCGAGCGGTTCCGTTCACGCAATGCGATGAGCTGGGCGGCGCGGCATTTCCACATGTCGCCCCGGGAGCTTCAGATTTTGGCGTTGATCCTGCAGGGCCTCGGGACCGTCGAGATCGCCGAGATCCTGCACATCGCGGGCTCGACCGCGCACGATCACGTCAAGCGCATGCTGCTCAAGACGAAGGCGCGCAACCGCGTCGAGATGGTCGCGAAGGTTCTAGGCTGGCGCGCCGTCGGCTGAGACGGGGCCCGTATCGGCCCCGAGCTGCGGAAGCTTCCCGTTCGAGCTCGGGATCGCAAAGTAATCGCTGTACTCGTCGACCGTTTGCACCGCGCGGTTCAGCACGATGCCGATGAAATCGCGGACGCCGACGCTGTGCAATCGTTGCAAAGCGCGCTTCGCCGCGTTGACGTCGGTCGACCCGGACGAGACGACCATGATCGTCCCGTTCGCCTTGGCGCTCAGGATCGCGGCGTCGATCACGGGGAGCGCCGCAGGCGCATCGAGGATGATCGTCGCGTAGGTCTGCTTCGCCTCCTCGATCACGCGGTCGAATCGCTCGGATTGCAGCAGCTTGATCGGATTGCGCGACGCGGTTCCGCTGGTGAGGACGTCGACGCCGGGATGGACGGTCCGCTGGATCACCTCGCCGAGCTTCGAGCGTCCGACCAGGACGTCCGAGAGGCCGCGCTCGTTTTGGAGCTTGAGCCGGCGGTGGAGCGACGGGCGGCGCAAGTCCGCATCGACGAGCAGTATGCGCGGTGCGGGCAGGGCTTCGACCGCGCCCGCGCCGGTCGCGATCTCGCCGAGCGCGATCGCGACGTTCGTGGCGATCGTCGACTTGCCGTCGCCCTTGTTCGGCGAAGTGACGGTAATCGACCGGTACGGCGTCTCCGATGCGTAGCGGAGCTGAGTGACGAGCTCCAGGAACGATTCGACGGAGAACGTCGGGACGGCGTTGCCGTCGTCCTCGAGATTCGGAATCGAGGCCAAGACGGGGAGTGAAAGATCCTGCTCGACGTCCTGCCGTGTACGGATGCGGCGGTCGAAGTACTCGATGACGAGGACGGTCGTCGTTGCCAGCAGCAATCCGACGAAAATTGCGAGCCCCAAGTTCAGCAACCAGTTCGGACGGACGGCAGCCATCCGCGGATCCGCCGGCTGCGTGATCGTCACGTCGCTGATCGCCGAGGTCTTGGCGACGGTCGCATCGTTCAGTTTCTGTTGCAGCGCATTGTAAAGATCTTCCGAGAGCTTCTTCTCGCGTTGCAACGTGGCGAGCCGCGCGCCCTCGACGGGGAGGTCTGCGAGGATCGGCGCCATCGCGGCGCGTTGCTTGCGCAGCTGCACGAGTTGCGCGTCCGCGCTTGCGGCCGCCGCACGCGAAGCAGCGAGCTGTTGCGAGAGCTGCTGGTAGACGGGGTTTGCGATCGTTTGCACGTTCGAGACGATCGTCGCCGGCTGCGAGGAGATCTGACGCTGCAGCTGAGCGACTTGTTCGCGGAGCGCGATTACGGTGGGATGCGCTTCGGTGTACTGTTGGCGTGCGGCGTTCAGCTGGACCTGAGCCTGCGCGAGCTGATTCTGCAACTGGGCGACGACGGGGTTCGGAGCAGTCGAGCCGCCGCCGCTCGTCGTCGGCGAGAGTTTGGCGATCTGCGAGGAGAGGCTCTTGATCTGCGCGCTCGCCTGGTTTGCGTCGAGCTGCGTCTGCGCGATCTTGCTGTCGATCGAGGCGACGGCGCCGACGGCACTGTTCGTCTGTGCGGTGATGTCGGCGATTCGATGGGTCGCCTGGAACTGCGTGAGCGCGGCTTCGGCGTTGTGGAGCCGCTGTTCGACCGTAGGGAGCTGCGACTGCAGGAAGGTGACCGCGGCGCTCGCTTCCGAGGCGACGAGATCGCGCTCGCGGTCGACGAAGGCTTGCGCGAACGCGTTTCCGATCGCCGCCGAGCCTTGCGGGTCGCGCCACGTAACGTCGAGCCCCAGGATCTGGGTGTTGGTGATCGGCTTGACCGTGATGTGGCTCTTGAGTGCCGCAGGGCTCATGTGAAGATTGAGCGCGTCGATCACTTTTTGGGCGACCGGCGTTTCCTGCACGAGCTCCGCGTAGGTTTCGGCCGAGGCGACGCCGTTGTTGGCAAGGAGTGCGTTGAGCACCGGCAAGTTCGTGTTGTTAGCGTTCGCGTTCGACGCGCCGCCGAGGCTCCCGGCGATCAATTTCACCTGCGTCGTGTACGTGCGCGGCGTTAGCGCCGTCGCGACGATGACGAGCGCGACAAAACCGAGGAAGACGGTGAGAAAGAGCCGCTTGCGCCGGAGCATGCGTTCCCGCAGCCGCGACCACGGGTCGGGCTGCTCGGGCGCGAGTTGGAACGCGGGAGGCGCCTCTGAAGGCTGCGTGGTCAGGGAAAGGGCGTGCATCGCGACCTCGTTAGAAACCGACCAGGCGGCCGATCAGCGTGAGCGGGTTGAACTGCGAAGGCTGGCGAGCCATCGGAACGTAGACGACGTCATCTTTTTGCAGGACCGGATCGGAACGGCGATCGCCTTCTTTGAGCGCGTTGTACATGTTGATTTCTTGCTTCTCGGTCTTGCCGTTGTTGTCGCGCGTGATGAAGACGTGGTTGAGATCGGCCTTGGCGTTCGCACTGGTTCCGGCTTGCGCGATCGCGGCCGAAAGCCGATCGCCCTGACGGACTTCGTAGTATCCGGGTTTGTCGACCGAGCCGAGAACCTCGACCCGAATCGGCAGTGGACCGGTTACGTAGACGACGGCGTTGTTGCCGATAAGCGCGTTCTGAGAGTTGTCGCCGCCGACGAGAAGCTTGTGCAGCGAAACGGTTTGAATGCTCCCGTTCGATTGCGTCACGCGCGCCTCGGGGAACGGTCCGTCGGTGGGGCCGAGCCCGCCGGCGGCGGCGATCGCATCGCTGACGTGAGCGCCGCTGCGCACTTGATATTTCCCGGGTGTCTTGACGTTGCCCAGAACGAGAACGTTGG
>JAFAMS010000213.1 GCA_019233165.1 Vulcanimicrobiota bacterium
CGATGAAGAACGCGGTCACCGCCGACCCCCCGAGGACCGTCCAGACGTAATCCTTGTCGGCCGGCTTTCCGTATGCGGACGTGAACCACATGAAGAACGCGAACATCAGGAGGTAGATCCCGATCAGGATCGCGTACACGCGGAGCCCTTCGCGCGCCGTGACGCCGCGACGCCACGGTTTGAAGCGCGAGAGCAGCCGCACGAGCCCGGCCTTTCCCCATCCGATCGCGGAGGTGATCAACGCCGAGATCGACGGCGCGCCTCCAAACAGAAACACGAGAAAGACGAACGGGCCGCCGGTCGTCAAGCCGAAAGCTGCGATTGAGATCGCGTTGAGCACCATGTGGTGCGCCTGAGCGTAATGCCAGTAGCTCAGCGGGTCGGCCGAAGGGCTGTTCGCGCCCCAGGTCACCCCGACGACCGTAACCAGCCCGGCGATGACGAGCGAGAGGACGTAATAAAAAAGGAAGGGATGCGCGCGAACTAAGGCTCTCAATGACCGCCTCCGTGGTGGCCGAGTCGTTTTCGCATACTGTATACGTTCCCTGCCGGGCTCCGGCCGAAAGATCGAGCAATGCGTTTTGAGGACATCGTTTACAGCACCAGCGACCGGATCGCGACGATTCGGATCGATCGCCCGGAGTCGCTCAATGCGTTCCGGCGCCAGACCGTCGACGAGCTGATCGCGGCGTTCGAAGAAGCCGGGGACGATCCCGCGATCGGAGCCGTCATCCTCACCGGCACCGGAGAGCGCGCGTTCTGCGTCGGCGGCGACGTGAAGGATTTCGGTCCGGGCGGATATCGCGGCGCATCGTGGACCGGAATCGGCCTGCGCGTCGAGCTGCTGCATCGCGTCATCCGCGCGGCGCCGAAGCCGGTGATCGCGGCGATCAACGGTTACGCGATCGGCGGCGGGAACGTGCTGCAGGTCGTCTGCGATCTCTCGATCGCGGCCGAACGGGCGACCTTCGGCCAGGTCGGTCCGCGCTACGGAAGTTTCGATGCCGGCTACGGGACCGCGTACCTGGCGCGGCTCGTCGGCGAACGCAAAGCTCGCGAGATCTGGTTCTTGTGCCGCCGCTACACTGCGCGAGAAGCGCTCGAGATGGGGCTGATCAACGCCGTCGTCCCCGACGCGGAGCTGCAAATTGCTGCGCGCGCCTGGGCGACGGAAGCGCTCGGGCTAAGCCCGACGGCGCTCAAGATGATCAAGGCCTCGTTCAACGCCGACACGGAGCACGTCGCGGGGATCGGTCAGCTCGCATTCGGCGCGCTCGGTCTTTATTACGGCACCGCCGAAGCGTCGGAGGGCCATGTGGCGCTCGCCGAAAAGCGCGCGCCGCGTTACCCCGAGTTTCGCCGTACCCCAGAATAGACCGAAAGCCTAATCGCTTAGGCTTTCGCGTCCATCCGATTCGAGGTTCCGTGCCGAGGAGCTATTGGCTGTTACGCCAGTGGCCCGCTACCCAATACCATCCTTGCGAGTCTTGCGCCCAGTGGCCCGGCACCCATACCGTTCCGCCGTGCGTCGGCGTTACGATGTAGTGGCCTGCGACCCACTGGTATTGCTGGCTGGGCTCATCCCAGCGGTAGTATCCCGGGATCCACGTGTAGTTCGCGCCCGGCGGATTGGACCGAGTATCGGTCTGCGCCGCAGGCGGGCCCGCCGGTATGTAAATTACCGTCGGAGCGGTCGGCGTCGTTGTGGTCTGAGCGCTTGCCGAACCGGCGAGCGCCCCGATGCTGCCCGCGAAAAACGCAGTGGCCAAAGCTACGTGCACCAGTCGTTTCATACGATCGTGAACACCTCCACGGCGGCTTGTACCCAATTCCCGGCGACGTGCACGGCGAGACGCCGGGCAGCCTAGCTGCCGCCCCGCTGCAACGACGGCTCGCGTCCCGTAACGGTCGGAACGAGATCTTCGTTCGACGGCTCGTTCTTTTTCGAGCCGTGGCGTTTGGCGTACACGTGCGTGAACTCCGCGCCGAAGAGCATGATCTGCGACGAGTAGTTGACCCACAACAAGAATACGACCAGCCCGCCGAAGGCGCCGTAGGTCGACGATATCCCCGCGCGCCCGAGATACCAGCCTAAAACGAACTGGCCGACGACGAACAGTAATGCGGAAACCACGGCGCCCGCCCAAACGTCCGACCACGCGATGCGGCATTCGGGGAGATACTCGAAGAGCAGTGCGAAGAGCGCGGTGATCACCGCGAAGGAGACGACGAAGTCGACGACCTTCATCACGGTCGGAAAGAACGGGAAGACCTGCTGCAGCGCGGTTCCGGCGGCCGTCAGAGCCGAATTCACCACCAGCGAGACGAGGAGGAGAAACGCAATCGCCAGCACCACGCCGAAGGCGAGCGCGCGCGAGCGCACGATCTCGAGCCACCCTTGCTTCTCGGGCTGCACGTCCCAAATCGTGTTCAGCGCCTGCTGGAGCGCTGCGAAGAGACCGATCGCCGCAAAGATGAAGACGACCCAACTGATCGCCTGGGCGACGAACCCGACGTGCCGCTGCGCGAACGTCGCGGTCACGATCGACTGGATACCGTCTGCAGCATCGCGTCCCGCACTCTGCTGCAGATAGTCGTGCAGCGTGTGAAGCGTGTCGTGATGTTGGCCGAGGACGAACCCGACGATTTGGACGACGACGATGATGAGCGGCGCGATCGCGAACGTCGTGAA
>JAFAMS010000429.1 GCA_019233165.1 Vulcanimicrobiota bacterium
CTGATCCACACGCCGATCCCGCCGTTCGTCGCCGGCGTCATCGCGCTTTCCGCCTTCGAAGCGGCGCTCGTCGCGGAGATCATCCGGGCGGGGATCCTCGCCGTTCCGCGTGGGATCGTCGAAGCCGCCGAGTCGCAAGGCTTCGGCGGGACTCCGATCATGCGGATGATCGTTCTTCCGATTGCGCTGCGCAACATGATGCCGGCGCTCGTCTCGCAGTTCGTGAGCCTCCTCAAGGACACGTCGCTCACTGCCGTTATCACGATTCTCGAACTGCTGCGCCGGGCGCAAATCGTCTACGCGGCGCCGCCGTTCCAGCCGATCCCCGTCTTCATCTTCATCGCGATCCTGTATTTCGTTGTGAACTATTCGCTCTCGCAGGCAGGGAGGCGGCTGGAAGCCCGGGCGTAGTACGCGGGGACGGTGCGGTAGTCTCCGGGATGATTCCGCATCCGGTCCCCCTTCCGCCCGGCGTTCGGCAACGGCACCACAACGAGTGGTCGGCGCTCGCCGCCCGTTTCGGTCAGACGCCGATCGAGACGCTGCGCGAGGCCGAGCGCCTCGTCATGAGCATCATGCGCGACCGTGGCTACCCGTATCTGGATCCGCCGGCGCGTCCCCAGGCGCTCGCGAAAGATCACGGGTCGCTGGCCGAGACGTACCGCGACGCGCGCGCGGTGATGGAGCGGCTCGACGACGGCTCGCGCGTGGGGCTCGAAGAGATGCGCGCGGCGCTCGTGAACTACCGGACCATCGTCGAAGGCCTACTCGAAGGAGACGGAGATGGAACGGGAAGAGGACCTAATTGACGACGCCGATCCCGACGAGCGGGAAGCGGCCGAGTTAGCCGAAGAGGACGCGGCCGACGACGCCGAAATCGAGCGTCAGATCGACGAGACAATGTGACCGCAGAACGCACGCTCTTCGCGAAGGTTTGGGATGCGCACCGCGTTCGGGACCTTCCCGGCAACAACGCGCTGATCTTCATCGATCGGACGGTCGTCTACGAGCTGCTGGGGCCGCCGGCGATCGAGCAAATCGAGACGCGCTATGGCGGCGCCCTCTACGATCCGCGCCGGCTCGTCGCCGTCAACGATCACGTCGTCCCTGCGAAAGACTCTTCGACCGCGGAACAAGCGCAAGTACTGCGCACCTGGGCTCGCAAGCGCGGCGTCTTGCTGTACGACGTCGGCGAGAACGGGATCTGTCACGTCCTCGTTCCGGAACGCGGGCTCGTCGTACCGGGCTCGACGGTGGTCTGCAGCGACAGCCACACGTGTACGCTCGGCGCCTTCGGCGCGTTTGCCTTCGGCGTCGGAAGCACGGCGCTCGCCGGCGCGATGCTCTCCGGCGCGACGATCGTCGCGCGACCGAAGGTCATGCGCGTCTTCGTTCGCAGCCGTTTGCAAGGCGGCGCGACGGCGAAGGATCTCGCGCTCGGCGTCGTCGCCCGGCTCGGCTTCAAGGGCGGAACGGGATACGTCCTCGAGTTCGCCGGCGACTGCATCGCCGCGCTCTCAATGGAAGAGCGAATGACGCTTTGCAACATGGCGATCGAAGCCGGCGCGACGACGGGGATCTGTGCGGTCGACGAGGTGACCATCTCGTACATGCGCGGCCGGGAGTTCAGTCCGGGCGGCGAAGCTTTCGAGCGCGCCGCAGCGGCCTGGCGCACGCTCGTCGCCGACGATGGCGCAGCCTACGACGCCGAGCTGCGCATCGACGCGGGCGAGCTCGTTCCGACCGTCACGTGGGGGACGAACCCGGGACAGAGCGCGCCGCTCGAGGGGATCGTCCCGCACGACGCGGAGCCCGCAGCGCTCGCCTACATGGAGCTGGAACCCGGCACGCCGCTGCGGTCGATCGCGCTCGACCAAGCCTTCATCGGCTCGTGCACGAACGCGCGGATCGGCGATCTGCGCGCCGCGGCCGCGGTCCTCGCAGGACGCAAGGTTGCGATCCCGACGATCGTCACGCCGGGCTCGCAGGCGGTCAAACGTCAAGCCGAGCGCGAAGGTTTGCACGACGTCTTTCAGGATGCGGGTGCGCTGTGGACGCACGCGACCTGCGGCGCATGCCCGGGGCTCTCGACCGGCGTCCTTGCGCCGGGGATGCGTTGCATCAGCTCGACGAATCGCAACTTTCCCGGCCGAATGGGCGCGGGCGGGCGCGTTCACCTCGCTTCGCCGGTCGTCGTCGCGGCGAGCGCGGTGATGGGCCGGATCGCGAGCCCGAGCGAGCTCGAAGCGCCGGTTCTCGCATGATCGTCGAAGGTTCGATCTTCCCGCTCGCACGCGCGAACGTCGACACGGATCAAATCATTCCGACGCGATTCTTGGGTTCGCTCGATCTGCGAGGGCTCGGCCGCGAGTGCTTCAGCGGGCTTCCCGGGATCGACCGGCTCTACGCCGTGCATCCGGACGCCACGATCGTAGCGGCCGGCGAAAACTTCGGCGCGGGAAGCTCGCGCGAGCACGCCGTGTGGGCGTTGCAAGGGCGCGGCTTCCGCGCGGCGATCGCGCCGAGCTTTGCGCGGATCTTCGAGGAGAACGCCTACAACAACGGCTTCGTCGTGTGCGCGGTCCCACCCGACGCGATCGACGCGGTCCTCGCCGCACGATCCGCTCGCATCGACGTCGCCGCCGAATCGATCCTTCTCGACGACGGGAGGACGGTCGAATTCAAGCTCGACCCACTCCGCAAGGAGTTCGTCCTCGGTGGCGGATTTCTCGCGTACATGGAGGCGCAGATCCCGGAGATCCGCGCCTGGGAGGCGGCGAAGAGCTAGCCGCGCAGGCGCGCGAGCTTCGCGCGAAATTTCGGCCGTTCGAGCACGTCGCGGTTGACGACGAAACGCGGTTCGCCGTCGACGAGGAGCGAGACGATGTTCGCGCACGCCTCGGTCGTGTTCCCCGAGACGCTATTCTCCGTCCACGCGAGCGCGTGCGGCGAGACGATCACGTTCTCGAGCGAGAAATACGGATGATCTTTCGGCGGCGGCTCGCGCTCGAAGACGTCGATTCCGGCGCCGGCGATCGTCCCCGAACGCAAAGCGTCGACCAGCGCGCGTTCGTCGACGATCCCACCGCGCGCGGTGTTGATCACGAACGACGTCGGCTTCATGCTCGCAAGCTGCGGCGCCCCGATCAACCCGCGCGTTTGCTCGTTGAGCGGCGTGAGGACGCAGAGAAAGTCGCTCTCCCGGCACAGTTCCTCGAGAGCGACGAGCTCGATGCCGAGCTCGCCCGCGCTCTTCGAATCGAGCATCGGATCGCATGCGAGCAGCCGGGTAAAACCGAGCGAACGGACGCGCCGGAAGAGCTCGCGGCCGATGTTGCCGCATCCCAGCGAGCCGAGCACCTTTCCGTCGATGTCGCGCGCGGGCTTCGGCAGGTCGAAGCGCCAGCGGCCGCCGCGCGTTGCGCGATCGAGGAAAAACAGGTTCTTCGCTAGGGCGTAGATCAGGGTGATCACGGCCTCGGCGACCGGGACGCGAACGGAGTTCGGCGTGTTGGCGAGCGCGACGTCGGCAGCGGTGAGCGCGGGGACGTCGATCCGGTCGAACCCGACCCCCCACCGCGCGACGACGGCGAGGCGCTCGAGACCGCGAACGCTCGAGGCGTCGACGACGACGGAGGAAACCAAGAACGCATCGTAGCCGTCGAGTGCCGTCGCAGTTGCAACGTTTCCGGGCTGCGGCGGGACCCGCTCGTACTCGACGCCGAATCCACGCGTCGTCGCTTCGCGCTCGAGGAAGGCAGTCGCTTCGTCGAAGGCGGCCGAAATCACGTCGTTCGAGATCCCCACTTTGATCGTGCGCGTTTTCATCAGATGTCGAGCTCCCACGGGTTCCAGATGACGACGCCGGCATGGGCCGGGCGAAAGTTCTGCAGGTCGGAGTTGTAGACGACGACGCGCCGCGTGAACCCCGTCGTCATGAACGGGCGCTCCGCTACTAAGATCTGCTGGATCGTATCGTATGCGCGTTTGCGGGTCGCGAAATCGTACGAGCCGAGCGCGGTGCGCTCCGCCGCATCGAGCCGCTTGTCGCAAAAATGGTAGATGTTCTGTCCGGCCGGCGGAATTTGATCGCACGTGAAGAGCGTGGAGTCGTCGGGGTCGATCCCCGCGTACCACGCGTAGATCGTCGAGTCGAACT
The DNA here is from genome assembly GCA_019233165.1 of Vulcanimicrobiota bacterium. Taxonomy (GTDB): domain Bacteria; phylum Vulcanimicrobiota; class Vulcanimicrobiia; order Vulcanimicrobiales; family Vulcanimicrobiaceae; genus JAFAMS01. Next base: position 4,160 of record JAFAMS010000429.1, read on the forward strand.
TCCCGGTCTGGAGGATTCCCCCGGCGCCGTAGGTTGCGAACATCAGCGGCGCGACGTAGTTCTTGACCTGGAGCTCGACGCCGGCGTCGCGCCACCAGCGCTGCAACAGAATCGCAACCGCATTTCCCGTCGCCGCGCCCGTTGTGGTGACGAACGAGAGCGTGAGGCGCTTTCCGTTCTTGATCCGGATCCCGTCGCGGCCGGCGCGCCAGCCCGCGGCGTCGAGCAGCGCGCGAGCCTGCGCCGGATCGTACGCCGCTTCTTTGAGCGCCTCGTTAGCCCACGGCGAGCCGGGGATCTGGTCGCCTTCGCCGGGGATCTGCGTCCCGTGCGTTACCTTCTCGATCAAGGTGCTGCGGTCGGTGGCGAAGACGAGCGCGCGCCGGACGCGCACGTCCGCCAGGATCGGATTGGCGAGATTGAACGCGATCTGACCGTATGCGGCGAATGGGACGAGGTCGACTCGGTCTCCGTCGATCGACCGAGCCTCGCCGATGTGGACGGACGCGACGTTGAAGTCCATATCGGCTTCGTGCGTCCGCAGCTGCGTCAGAATCGTGTTCGCATCC
>JAFAMS010000018.1 GCA_019233165.1 Vulcanimicrobiota bacterium
GGGCGGCGAGTTCAGCTCGGCGGGGGCCGAGAACGCGGTGAGGGCAAATCCCGTCGTGCGGCAAAGCCGCTTGCTTCCGACGCAGCCGGTTCTCTACAATCTGTTCGGGCAGAATACATGGGTCGTACCTATCATCGCCGATAACGGTAAGTATCAGACGACGTCGGTCGTGCAAGCGACGAACGGGCGCGTCGTCGTCGGGAATCCCGGCGCGCCCTCTCCGAGCGCGGACGCGCTCGCGAGCTACCGCGATCTTCTTGGGGCACGAGGCGAAGGGATCGCCGGTGCGGCGAAGATCGGCGGCACGCTCGACCGGGTCGCAACGGGAGGCTCTGCAATCTACTTCACCATGCGCGGAGACCGACGCATCTTCGGCGTGCACGACGCGAGCAGTCCCGACGTTCTGCTCGCTCGCAGCGGCGATCGGGTCGAGTTCGAACCGGCTACTGGAAGCGAAGGTGGCGGCGTGGTCGACGTTCGCAATTTCCGTAACCTGAGCTTGGTCGCGCGATGAGGCAGGTACAAACCGAGCGTCTTGAGCTCGTCCCGGTCGAGCTTCGAAACGCTCGCGAGCTCTGGAGCGTCTTGCAGCAACCGAATCTGCGCGAGTTTCAAGATATCCCGCGCGTTTCGATCGACGAGTTCGAGCGGCAGGTCCGCGCCCGTCCCCGGACGCTCGCGTCCGGGGCGGTCGGCCGATTCGAGTGGCTGATCCGCCGAAGGGACACCGGCGGCGCGATCGGCTGGGTCTCCTTGCGTATCCACGACCGCTCGCGACAGCACGCCGAGCTCGGCTACAGCTTGATCGCAAGTGCCCGGCGAAAAGGCTATGCGAGCGAAGCGCTCGCGGCGCTGGTGGATGAAGCGTTCGCCGTCAGCGATTTGAACGAGCTGCACGCGTGCACGATCCCCGAGAATGAGGCTTCGCGTCGCGTTCTCGATCGCGTCGGCTTCGACGAATCGCGGCTCCTGCACGGCGGCGCCCTCATCCGTAACCGGCGCGTCGATATCGTGCTGTACGTCTACACGCGCGCCCGGTACCTCGCCAGGATGCGCGAGCGAGTCGTCGGCTAGCTCCTAGGAACCGCCGTCGCCGCCTCCCACGTTGCTACGAAACAACGAGGGAGGGAATAATCGTGAGCGCCATGCTCTTCAAGAAATCCGGAATCATCCTAGCCTTGATCGCTCTGCTGGCAAGCAGCTTTCCGGCGGCTCCGGCCGCTGCCGACGGTGCGGCGAGCACGCGCAACATCATCCTGGGAGGCGCGCTCGTCGGCGGCACGCTGTTGATCCTCAATCATAATCGGAAGGTTCACCAGAAGTACGACGAGCTGACGAACGCGCGCAATCAAGCTCAGGCCGACCGCGACCAAGCGTATGCGTCGTATCAATCCGCTGCCTCGTCCAGCTACGCGTACGCGCAGCGGCTGGCGGCGACGCAGCGGGAGCTCGCAAGCTACCGCCACACGTTGGCGATGCAGCACGATGAGATCGTGAAGCTACGCCACCAGATCGCGCTGCGGCAAGACAACGCAAGGAGCGCGTTCGTTCAGCCCAACACCGCGAAGCCGCCTTCGCCGACCGTACGAGTAGCGTCGGAGTCGTTCGGCTGGGGGCAGCTCTAGAGGATGCGGACGCTGATGACGCTCGGCGTGACCGCCGTCGCGGCGGTCGCGCTGTGCGCATGCGCCGCAGCGCGGTCGCCGGCGCAGCTCGCCGATCAAACGACCCGCGCAGTGTACGATCTCGACTACGACCGGGCGGTCGCCGGGATGGACGACAGCCTCAAGGCGCAGGTGACGCGCGCGCAAATCGGCGCGCTCTCCGATGGAATGCACAACCTCGGCGCCTACCATGGGCTCACCCAATCGACCAGTAATCCCGATGCGGGGCGATACGACTACATTGCAAACTTCGATCGCGGAACGATGCTGGTTCTGCTTCGGATCGATCCGACCGGGAAGGTCGGCGCCTACCGGATAACGCCGACGACGCAATAAAAGCGCCT
>JAFAMS010000062.1 GCA_019233165.1 Vulcanimicrobiota bacterium
GTCGAAACAGAGGGCAGCATCGGTGCCAACCGCTGGCGGCACGTAAACTTCTTTGTCAACCTGAGCGTAGCGCGCTAGCGCCGGAGTCGAGGGGCAGCCATTATCTTTGTCCCTCGACTTCGCTTCGCTACGCCCGGGATGACGGAGCGTTATTCTTCGTACTCGTCGGAGCCTTGAATCCAAAGGAACGATTGGATATCGATCTGGTCGCGCGGCCGAAGGTCCTTCAGGTCGCGCCGCACGTGCGCGGCAAAGGCCAGGTAGTTTTCGTACACGTCCCACGAGGGGCGCGATTCGTAACGGAAATCGAACCCGTATGCTCGCGCTGCGAGACGCGTGACGTTCGGTTTGAGGAAAATGTGCTTTTCGGGCTGCGCGATGAAACCGAAGACGGTTACCACGGGCCAGGTCAGCACGCGCGTTTGCTTGCGCGGCAGTCCCGCTACGACGTTACACCAAGCCTCGAACCTCGCGTCCGCAGCTCCGGCACCGTGCAAGAGCTCGAATAGCCCCACCGCGAAGGCCCGAGCGCCGGCTCGCGACTTCACCGCGTCACGAAGCGCCATCTTTTCGAACGAAAAGAGCAGATTCGTCCTCGACTCGATTCTGACGGCGTGATCGGCGATGCGGGCGAACTCGTTCTGTTCCAGCATCGCACGGAAGTGCTCGCGTGCGAGCGCTTGGGTCCACGCCTTGTGCGCGGCCCACTTGTAGTCGCGTTCCAATCCGACATAGTCGGGATCGTAAAACCCGCGGGGGAATATCCGCAAAAACTTCCGCCGGCAGCGCGCGGCTCCGGGAGAGGAATGGCCGGGCGCCGTACGGCGGAGCCGTTCGTGCACCATCGAGCGCAGGGCCGGTTTCACTCCGGTAGGATTCCCTAAATGTCGGAGTGTTAGCGGTATCTGACCCGGTAGACTTGGCCGGCTGAGTCCGGTGGACGGACCGTGAGTGACCGCGCGGACGAGCTTTTGGCTGGAGCCGACGGCCGGACTCGAACCGGCGACCTGCGGTTTACGAAACCGCTGCTCTACCAACTGAGCTACGTCGGCGCGGACGCGCAGCCGACAGTCGTTAGCCCCCCGCGGCCGGAGTCCTTTTCCCCCGCTTCGCGAAGCTCGTTGGCATGCGATTCGCTTGGCCGAACGGCTATCGGATGGCGGTCTGCTTGACGTGGGACGTCGATGGCGAGTCCGGCGTGTACTTTCGTTTTCCCGAACGCGCCGAAAGACTGCTCGGCGAGCTCCACCAGCGGCTGTTCGGGCCGCAGGTCGGGATTTGGCGCATCTTGCAAACGCTCGAACGGCACGGGATTCCGGGGACGTTCTTCATTCCGTCTTCCGTTGCTGAGATGCATCCCGACGTCGTCGAGGCGATCGTCGCGGCGAAGCATCCGGTCGGTTTGCACGGCCACTTGCACGAAGCGCTCGAAACGCTGAGCGAAGCCGAGGAGATCGCGGTCCTCGAACGCTCGCAGTGTATCCTGGCGAAACACTGCGGCTACGTTCCGGCCCTCTATCGCGCGCCGGCGTGGGAGCTCAATCGGCGCACGCCCGAGATTTTAGTGCGCCACGGATGCCGCTCGGATTCGAGCCTCATGGACGACGAGGCGCCCTATGCACTCGAGACGCAGGCCGGACCGCTGATCGAGATCCCGATTCAATGGGCACTCGACGATGCCGAGTACTGGGCGCATTCGCGCGCGAACCGCGACAAGCCGCTCGCCGATCCGCAGACCGTGCTGAACTTCTGGCAGAGCGAGTTCGACGGATTCTACCGCAGCGGCGGCTGCTACGTGCTGACGTTACACCCGTTCATCTCCGGGCGCCATGCGACGATGCAGACGCTCGAGCGCCTCATCGAGCACATCAAACGCTTCGACGGCGTCTGGTGGACGACGCTCGAAGCGGTGACCGCGCACGCCGAAGCGCTGCTCGGGGCGGGGACGTTGCCGGTGAGGCGATCGCCGCCGCCCTCGGCGGAATCCTAGCCCTCGACCCAGCGCACGAGATCGTCGAAAGCGTTCAGGGCGCGCGGATAGCCCGGCCGCATGTCCGGATAGTTCGGATCGTCCGACCACGCGTCGACGTGTTGGGCGTGCCGGATCACCTCGCCGCGATAGAGTTCGCGCTTCCCGGCCGATGAAACCATCCGCCCGTATGGATGAAAATGGATCGCGGGCGGGATGAGGTGATCGTACTCCGAGGCGAGATCGATCAGCTTGCCCCGGATCGCGCCGGTGTGCGCGTACGCGGCAACGCGCTCCGCGATGATGGGCGAGCGATCGAAACGCCAGCTTCCGATGCGCCCGTTCCACGACTCGGCGGGTTCCGGTTCGCGAACGTCGCCGTACGGAATCGACATCTCGGGATCGAGCATCGTCGCATACAACCACGACGTGATCACCCAATAGGTTGCTAAATTTCGCTCGTACAGAGAGCCTCCCGTCGCGCCGCGCACGTTGGGTGGGATTCCGAGCGCCTCGAGCGAGTCGGGGATACCGTATTCGCAAGCCTCCACGACCTCAGGAAGATTGCGCAGCAGATTGTGCTCGACGGTCCACAGCGGCGCGTTCCACGAAACGCCGCCCGCATACGCGTCGCTGCGCTCGAGCGCGTAACGGACTTGCAGGCCGCCATTCGAAAGGCCGACCGCATAAGTCAGCTCGGGCGGTCGTCCTTGCAACTCGTCGATCACCTCGCGCGCCGTTTCCGTGAGCTCGAAGAACTCGCGCATCCAGCGCTCGAACGTATTTTCCGGCGCGTGCTGCCAGAACGCGATGCTCAAATCGTCCGCATAGAAGCGCGGCATCGTGACGCCGCCGACTTGGAGGCGCTCCTCGCCCGTCAGCAAGACCGCGCTGTCACCCTGCGATTTGTTCCCGCAGATGTAGGCGAAGCCGCGCGCGAGCACGGGATCGCTCCAGACGATATCGCTGGCAAACTCGCTGCGCTGCGCCGGAGTTCCCGCAACGACCAGTCTTCCGTTCCACATCTTGGGGATGCGAAGGATGAAGCGCTGCGTCGGCCACAAGGACCCGGTGACCCGCCATCCCCTGATCTCTTGCAGCGGCGGATTCACTCTCGCGGAGATCGAGCGCGCATCGAACGCGGCATACTGCGGCGAACCGAAAGGGACGGCGTCGCCGAACAAGCTCGTGACGCCTTGCGGAAGTTTTTGCGAGACCTCGTAGTGATTCGGAGCCGTCGAACGCAGGTCGGCGACCTGTTCGATCTGCAGCCGGCGACTCACGTCGTCCTGCGCGCCAGCGCCGCGAAGCCGCCGGGGACGAAGAGCACGAGGACGACGAACAGCGTCCCCAAGATGAAGAGCGGCTCCGAGAGCGGGACGCGGATCACGCCCGGAAGCGCCTGCAGCATCGGCGCATTCGAGAGCGCGACCAGCCGGAAATCGAGATACTCGTACACGATCCCGCCGACGACTGCTCCCTAGAGCGTGCCCCCACCGCCGAGAACCACCATCACCAGCAGCGCGAGCGTAAAATCCGCCGTCGTCACTTGCGGATTCGCGCCGCCTTGAATGAACAGATACACCACTCCCGCACACGACGCCAAGAACGCCGAGAGCACGAAGGCGCCGAGCTTAT
>JAFAMS010000383.1 GCA_019233165.1 Vulcanimicrobiota bacterium
CGACCCCATCGGGACGCGGACGACGTCGCCGATCCGCAGCTCGAGCCCGGGCGGTACTTCATAGGAAAGCGGACGATCGAAACGAGCCGTCCGCAAATGGACGAGCACGTCGACCGCGCGAGCGGACGACACGCCCGGAGCTTACGGCGCTAGTGCGGGAACGCCCTTATGTATGCGACGACCGCCTTTGCGTCGGCGTCGTTGAACCGGAAGTCCGGCATCGGAATCCGGGGGTGGCTGCCGTCGGGCATGACGCCGGTCTTGAGGAAGGTCACGGCTTGTGCGTCGGTCTTGAACATCGGGAAGCCGGCGATCTTCGGAGCCTTCGAAGCCCAGGGACCGGGAAGCTTCACGCCTTTCGCGGGCTGAAAGAACAGCGGGCCGCCTTGCAGCTTCTCGCCGTGGCAGTCGCCGCACCCGGCGAGGGCGACCAGATACTTCCCGTGCGCCGAGGAGGCGTCTTGCGCCGTCGCACGTTGAGAGAATGCGAGAGGCACGACCAGAAGAACGCTTAGCAAGACGGCGAGCAAGCCGAGACGGCGCATTCATGACCCCCTGAGATGAGCGAGCGACGCCTGGGATTCGCAGCGTCTACGACTCGCCCTTCCTGGCAACCGGCGACGGATCGATGATATGTGGCGTGATCAGGAAGACGACCTCATCGCGCTCCGCGGTCTTCTGACGGTTCTTGAAGATCTCGCCGAGGATCGGGATGTCGGCCAGGATCGGCATCTTCGTGAGCGTCTCGGACGATATCTCGCGCAGGAGTCCGCCAAGCACGATCGTCTCACCGTCCTGGACTCTGAGCGTCGAGTCGACCTTGCGATTGGCGATGACGGGATAGTTCTGGATGAATTCTTGAATCTCGCTGTATTCGGGATGAAGCTCCGCTACGATCGAACCGTCGGCGCCGATCGTCGGCGTCATGCGCAGCTTCACACCGATGTCTATCGTCTGGAGTTGTTGGTTGCCGCTCCGGATGTCGAAGTAGATGATGGGATACGTTTGTCCGATCAGCAAGTCGGCTTCGCGGTTGTTCAGAGTCACGAGTCGCGGCGTCGCGAGGATCTTGGCACTTCCTTTCGAGACCATGGCGTTCAAACGGGCGTTGATCTGGATGGAGTTGTGGACGAAGGTGTACGTCGTCGAACCGAGGACTTGTTGTCCGTTGAAGTCGATCCCGCCGAACTCGATCCCGACGTTGGTGTTATCGTTGATCGGCGTTACGTCAACGACCTTAACCTCGAACATCACCTGTCGGGCGGGCTTGTCGATTTCCGCTATAAACGAGCGAACCGCGCCGATTACGTCGTCGTTGCCGTTCACTAGGACGATGTTCTGTCGGTCGTCCGCTACGGCGGATCCGTCGGGGATGATCCCCTTCATCAGTCTTACGGCGTCGGAGGCCCGCGCGAAACGGAGTGTGACCGCGTTCGCTCGCTTCTGAATGTCGGGGCGTGTCGGTGCGTCTAGCGCGGCGATCAACATTCTCGCTCGCTCGAGCGTTGAGCTACTTCCCGTCACGAGGATCGATCCGGTGCGCCGGTCCGCCAGTACGACCGTCCCACCTACGAGGGACTCTCCAAGCGGCTTGACGAGATCGTCGGGCCTCGCATTGCGAAGGCCGAACACGGCGGTGCGGGTGGAGAGTCGGTTCTCGCCATCGGCAAACCGCCGGTTCATCGAGGCCGCCGCTCCTATCAAGAGCACGCCGGCGTCGCGGCGGACCTGCAAGTCGTAGGCGCTCGAAAGCGCTGCGAGCGCCTGTTCGAAGGTGACGTCGCGTAGACGCATCGTGATCCGCTCGTGTTTGAGGGAACCGTCCGGAACGACGTTCACGCCTGCTTGCATTGCCAAGAGGCGAATGACGTCGACGATATCGGCCTCATGTACGTTGACGTTGATGAGCGATGCCGCACCGGCCGGGGCAGTAACCGCCAACGCGAGCGCAACGATTGCAAGAAGCCTGACGATCAACGTTCGAGCTCCGTCACGACGACGCGGCGTCCGTCAGAAAAAGTGACCGCTTCCTCGCCGATCGCGCGAACCTCGACGGCGCCGAGGCGATCTCCGACTCCAACGACGTACGTGCGTGCGCCGTCGTCGATCAGCGCGAGCGGGATAGCTCCTGTGACGATTGCACGCACGAAGAACGTCCGACGACCGCTCTGGGGAGTCGACGTGCTCTGCGCACGCGCGGGGTTGGCAATTGCTCGAACCGGAGCCGGATTACGTACAAACGGATCTTGAATCGCTTCCGGGAGTCGCGGAGAAGCTGCGCTCAAGATCGTCGCGACCTCGCCGGTGAGAGCGAGAACGTTGTTGTCGCGCTGACTCGGCGATGACGATCGCGCGAAGCTCGGAACCAAGGCGAACCCCGCGCTTGCAAGCAAGACACCCAGGACGCCGCAGGCATAGCGGCTAGCGAGCTGAGCCGAGACCACCGGAGCGCTCGATCGGCAGCCGGAAAACGGTAAGGTTGGATGTCACGCGAACCGTGCCGCGGTCGTCCGTCGCGCTACGGCGTCCTTCGAAAAGCAGCGTTTCGACCTGCGTGACCGGTTTGGCCCGAGCGAGAGAGGCGACGACCCGCAGGGCTGCAGGATACGCGCCTTCGAGCTGCACTTGGAACGACGCTTCATCGAGACGCCGCGGATCGGAGCTTTGCACCGCGCGCGATCGCGTCGGCTCGCGCCGAAACGTCAGTATCCGGACTCCTCGTTGCTCTGCCTCGACGTTCAGCGCTTCAAGCAGCGCCAAGCCCGCGGAGCGGCTATCGAGGGTCAGCCCGAGGCGGGTGGCATAGCGCCGGAGTGCGTCCCGGACGGCGTCGATCGTCGGGCTGAGTCGCAGCAGCCTTTCTTCAGTTCGAATCGAGCTCGAGAGCGCGTCCGCGCGCGCCGTGAGGCGAGCGATGCTGTGCTCG
>JAFAMS010000366.1 GCA_019233165.1 Vulcanimicrobiota bacterium
CGGGAGCTACTACGAGACGATCCTGCGCCGCTTCCGCGTCACGCACCAGCCGTGGGGCGATTTCGCGCGCGAGTTCATCATCGGAGACAAAGGCGCCGCGGTCGGCTTGAGCGCGCGGACGAAGGGCCGCACGTACGTCGAATCGACGGTCACGTATGCGACGAAGGGACTCCCGCTCGGACCGAACGACGCGCCGATCAGCATCGACGTCGGCCGTCATCTCAGCGACAACACGACCGTGGTCGGCGGATTCTACGCGACGCCGCAACAGCCGTGGGGACCGTTCGCCGGGATCTCGACGCACTCGCGCAACTTCTCGCTCGGGATCACCGCGAGCGCGCACAACGTCTCGGCCGGGTTCGCGTATCAATCGCAGCGCGCCGACGTTTCCTTCTATACGGTCCCCGGCGTCGAGCGCGCGGTCGGATTCAACGGCGTCCTCTACATGCCGGGCTCGCAGCTCGAAGCGCAGTCGTCGAACTCGAGCGGAACGAACGACGCCTCGCTCACGCTGCGCACGATCCGTCCCGGTCTCAACTTCATCGGCGGGATCAGCGTCCCGAGCGGCGGGAAGCCGGGACCGGTCGCCGGCGTGTCGATTCCGCTCGGGCACTTGCTCGCCGTGGAAACGACGCTGCGACCCAGTTCGAGTGGACCTTACGGCTTGCACGTCGGCCTCGCGATGGGGATCGCCGCTCGCCGGCCGCCGAGCGCGCCGACGATTCCGGCACGGATCAGCATCGACGGTGCGATGCCGCTCCCGAAGATGCGGCTCTTCGTCGACGGCGCGCCGGCGAGCACGTTCGCAGCCGCCTCGGCGACGGCGAACGTCGAGCGCGGAACGCACACATTCGCAGTCGAGAGCGTCGACGGAGCGCTCGGCTCCCAAGACGTCGCGCTCAACGTGCAAGCCGCGGGCGACAGCGTCAACTTGACGCTTTGGCCCGAGCGCACCGTGCGCGGCCGCATCGTCGTCGACAATTCGGCGAGCGTGCCGACGGACTTCACGCTCGCGCACATCATCGTCGTGATCCAGCCCGGCGACATCTCCGTGGAGTCGGCGCAAGACGGAACGTTCTTCTTCCCGCGCCAGCCGATAGCGCCGGTCTCTACGATCCGCGTCGACGCCGGCTCCCTCCCGCGCGAGCTGCGCCCGAGCGATCCGCTTCCGCTCGACGGAACCGACGTGGAGCTGCGCCTCCTCCCCGGCCTGAGAATCGAGCGCCAAAGCTTCCCGTCGCGCTGAGCGCGACTACTGCTGCTGCTGTTGTTGCTGCTCCGCGAAAGCCCGGGCTAGCGCGCGTTCGCGGTCGACGTCGTAGAGCTCGTCCATCGCCACGTTGACCGACATCGTGCTCTTCGCGAGACCCTTGTACACGCCGCGCACCGGACTCACATCCCGGTAATCGCGACCGATCGCGATCTTCACGAAATATTCGTTGATGATCTTTCCGTTCGTCGGGTCGTAGCCGAACCAGCCGATCTCCGGAAGGTATGCCTCGCACCATGCGTGCGAGGCCTCGGCGCCGAGAACGGAATCGCCCTGACCGCTGAAGATGTAGCCGCTCACGTACCGTGCGGGGATCCCGTTGAGGCGGCACAGCGCGATGAGGACGTGGGCGAAGTCCTGACAGACGCCGGCGCGCAGGCGCACCGATTCGTCGACCGTCGTATGGACGGTCGTCGCCCGCTTGATGTATGCGAAGTTATCTTTGATGTATTTTCCCGCGCACAAATACCAGGCGACGACGTCGCTTTCGGCTTCCCCGATTTCGTCCGAGAGCGCGCGCAGGTTGCGGCCGAACTCGACGAGCGGGCTGGGACTGAGGAAATCGTAGAGCAAGCGGAGCTGCGGGTCGGCGAGCAGCGCCTTGCGCGGAGCGCCGCTCGGCGCTTGCGGATCCTGGGGGCGCGCGGTGACGACGGTCGAGCGCGCAGCGATCGAGAGCAGCGGATGCTCGGGGATGACGGAAAAGTGCTGCACGAAGTTGCCGAAGCGATCGGCATACGAGAAAACTCGCGTCCGCGGGATCACGCTGAGCTCGAACCGCGTGCAGTACTGGTCGAGATCGCTCAGCGGCTGCAGGTGGCAGATCGTGTAGCTCTCGTGAATCGGCTCCGCATACCGATACGTAGTCTCATGCGCGATCGTGAATTGCACTATGACGCCACAGGGATGCGTGGGAAATAGATACGTTCGACCGCGATCGAGAAGGCGTCGAGGCGATCGCCGGCGCGGCCCGTGAACGGGCCGAGGCCTTCGTTCGTGATCTCGCCGATCTGCGCGAAGTCGAGGATTGCAAGCAGCCGGCCCAACATTCGCTCCGCCTCGTTGCTGTAGGTTCCCCCGGCGGTCTGCGAGATGCGGTGCAGCGACGCATCGACCTCGCGGAGCGCAAACCGCACCGAGCGCGGAAAGGCGGGGTCGAGCAACAAGAACGCGACGACGCGATCGGTCTCCGACATCGCGTGCGGCACCTTCGCGAACGGCTCGCTCGCGCAGCACATCTGCAGCAGCGTCTGCGACTCGATCGAGCTCGCCGAGGGATCGATGCCGCGGAGCATCCGGTTCGTCAGATACGCCCGCTCGAAAAACCGTCCCATCTGAAGAAAGTCCCACACTTCATCGTGCGAGATCGTCGCGTCGATGATCCCTCCGACCGCTTGCGCGATGTCGCGGACGTGGCGCAAAAATGAAGACGGGCCGTCGCGGGCGATCGAGCGCGGCGACGACGACTCGACAGAGAGATAGAGCCCGTTGATCGCCTCCCATACCTCGCTCGAGAGCTCGCCCCGCACGTACAGCGCGTTCTGGCGCGCGATCCGCACGCAGGAGACGATCGAGGTGCGATTCTCGCTCGAGAACGTGCAATAGTGCAGAGCGGTCGAGGCGACTTCGGAGGGCGCGATCAGTTCGAGCTGCGTCTGCATCCCGACGATCCCCAAGACGGCGTTCCAGTGCGGAAGCGCGTGCTCGGAACCGTAGCGGTCCATCGTGCGCGTGTAGTTCACGTCGAGAATCCGCGCGAGCGTTTCGGCGCGCTCGAGGTTCCGGCTCATCCACCACAGCGACTCGGCGACGCGGCTCAGCATCGCGCTACTCGCCGAGGATCCACGTGTCTTTGCTCCCGCCGCCTTGCGACGAGTTCACGACCAGCGAGCCGTTCTCGAGCGCGACGCGCGTCAACGCCGCCGGCGGGCATTCGATCTCGTCGCCGTAGAGCACGAACGGACGCAAGTCGACACGCCTCGGGAGGATCTCCCCTTCGACGATCGTCGGATGCGACGAGAGCTGGATGACCGGTTGAGCGATGAACTCGCGTGGGTTCGCCTCGATCGCGTCGGCGAAGGCGGCGCGCTCCGCGGCGGTCGAGGCGGGGCCCATCAGCATCCCGTACCCGCCGGACGCCGTGGCGCGCTTCACGACGAGCTCGTGCAGGTGCTCGATCACGTGGCGCCGTTGCCGGAGATCGCCGAGATCGTACGTAGGAACGTTGTCGAGGATCGGTTCTTCGCTCAAGTAGAAGCGGATCATCGCGGGCACGTACGGATAAACGGCCTTGTCGTCGGCGACGCCGGTTCCGACGGCATTGGCGATCGTTACGTTCCCGGCGCGATACGCGTTGAACAAGCCGGCGGCGCCGAGTGCGGAGTCGGGCCGGAAGAACAGCGGATCGAGATAATCGTCGTCGACGCGGCGGTAGATCACGTCGACCCGGCTCAGTCCGCGCGTCGTGCGCATGTAGACGACGTTGTCGTGCACGATGAGATCTTGCCCCTCGACCAGCTCGACGCCCATTCGTCGCGCAAGCAGCGTGTGCTCGAAATACGCGGAGTTGTAGATCCCGGGCGTGAGAATCGCGATCGTCGGATCGTCGGTCGTCGCGGGGGCGACGCGCCGCAGCGCTTCGCGCAACCGGATCGGGTAGTCGTCGACCGGGAGCGGCATGTACTCGGCGAAGAGCTGCGGGAAGCTGCGCTTGAGGACGTCTCGATTTTCGAGGACGTACGAGATCCCCGACGGCGTGCGCAGGTTGTCTTCGAGGACCAAATAGCGGCCGGAGACGTCGCGGATGAGATCGATTCCGGAAACGTGGATGTAGACGTCGCCGGCGACCCTGACGTCGAGCATCTCGCGGTTGAAGAACGCCGACGAATAGACGAGATCGTACGGGACCTTCCCTTCGAGCAAGATCCGCTGCTCGTGATAGACGTCGTGCAGGAACGCGTTGAGCGCACGCACGCGCTGCGCGATCCCGCGGGCGATTTGCGTCCAATCGGCGACGGGGATGATGCGCGGAAGGAGATCGAACGGCAGGATGCGCTCCGTGCCGCGCGCGTCCGAGTAGACGGTGAAAGTCACGCCGCGCTGCAAGAGGACCGAGTTCACCATCTCGACGCGGTGACGAAAGTCGGAGGTAGAGATCGCCCCGACCGTCCGCGCGAGGGCACGATAATGCGGACGCGGCTCGCCGCGCTCGTCGGCGAATTCGTCGAAGAGCTCTTGGGAGACGTAGCCTTCCAACAGCGCCTGCATGGCGAGGCGCCTTTTCGTCGGGCGCTCCGGCGCCCGCTTTGGCCTAACGGCCAGGAAACGGCGCCGGAGGGGGGCAAGGCGGAGGGCCCCGGAGGTTTTCCCATGCTCGCCACATCGTCCGAAACGCTCTCCGAAAAGAACGCCAAGTACGTCCTGACGCCGTGGGCGGCGCAGCGAGGATTGCAGCCGCCGGTCATCGTTCGCGCGCGCGGCTCGACGCTCGTCGATGCGGACGGGAAAGAGTACGTCGATCTCTCGGCCGGGCTCGTCGCGGTTAACGTAGGACACGCGCATCCTCGCGTCGCGGCCGCGATCTCAGAGCAGGCGTCGAACGTCGCTTTTTCGCCGCCGAGTTGGGCGAACGACAAACGTGCGGAGCTCGGCGAGCGCCTCGTGCAGCTCGCGCCGTGGTCGGGCGGCGGCCGCGTGTTTTTCACGACCGGCGGTGCCGACGCGCTCGACGATGCGACGAAGATCGTTCGTGCGATCACCGGGCGCACGAAGATTCTCACCGCGTATCGTTCGTTTCACGGCTCCAGCTCCGGCGCCTCGGCGCTGACCGGCGAACATCGCCGCTGGCCGGCGGAGCCCGGCGTGCCGGGCGTCGTGCACTTCTTCGCGCCGTATCCCTATCGCAGCCCCTTCTCGACCGACGACCCCGCCGAAGAGACGAAGCGCGCGCTCGAGCATCTCGAGCTCGTCTTGAGCTACGAAGATCCGAACCGCGTCGCGGCGATCCTCGTCGAACCGGTCGTCGGAAGCAACGGCGTCATCGTCTATCCGCCGGGGTATCTCGCCGGCTTGCGCGCGCTCTGCGACAAGCACGGGATCGTGCTGATCTTCGATGAGGTCATGACCGGTTTCGGCCGCGTCGGCGCGCCGTTCGCCGCGCAGCGATTCGGCGTGACGCCGGACGCGATCGCGTTTGCAAAGGGCGCGACCTCCGCCTACGTCCCGCTCGGCGGCGTCCTGCTGCGCGAAGAGCTCGCGCGCTACTTCGACGATCACGTTCTCTGGGCCGGGCACACGTATTCCGGGCACGCGCTCGCATCCGCAGCCGCTTTGGCGACGCTCGCCGTCTATCGCGACGAGAATCTCTTCGAGCGCGGCGCGCAACTCGAACACCCGCTGCGCGAAGGGC
>JAFAMS010000433.1 GCA_019233165.1 Vulcanimicrobiota bacterium
AGGAACAAACCGTCGAGGACGTAGGTCCAATAGGAAGTAGCGAATCCCAAAAAGCCGATCGGGATCAACAGGAACGCAAGGAGCGCGGTCATCACGATCCGGCCACCGAACCGGTCGGCGAGAATCCCCATCGGAATGCGCAGCAACGCGCCCAGCAACGTGGGAACGGTGATCAGCAATCCGACCGACGCGTTGTCGAGCCTCAGGTCGGTCTGGATCGTCTTGGAGAGCGGAGCGATCACGCTCCACGCCATGAATGCAACCGCGAACGCGCACGTCGCCAGTGCCAAGTTAAAATAGGCGGCACGTGAGTTCTGCATCGAGCGGCCTCCGGCGCGTACCCGCTTCCTTCTAGAAGGTGCCATTCGGCGGTTCCGCGCAGGTTCCGGCGGAGGATTCGAATGCACGAACATGAGGAACGGCCCGGCGCGGTACCGCAGGGCAGGCCGCGGGGTTACTGCGTCGCGTGCAAGACGAAGCAGACGATGAACGACGCGACGTCCGTCGAGCGCGGCGGCGGACCGGCGATCGAAGGTTCGTGCGCCGTCTGCGGTGCCAAGATGTTTATTTTGGGCGCCGGCACTACGGTCGCGGTCGAAGTCGACCTAAGTTAGTTTTTCTCCGATGTGAGCGAACGCGGCCTTGACCGCGGCGCTCAGCTCGGCCGGATCGACGCCGGCGCCTTCGCGCCCGTGCTGCTCGACCAGCGATGCGAGCTCGCCCAGATCCTGCGCGTCGACCATCCCCATCGAGACGAGCGGAATCAGCGCCGCGATCCCTTCGCGCGCCGCAAAACTTCCTGGGGGATCGCTGATGACCAACCAGTCGTTGGCCGCGCGCAGCGCCTCTTTCGTCTCCATCTCGGTCATCGCCATCAGGAATCGTCCCCCTCTTCCGGTTGCGCCGCGGTCTGAACGACCATCGGAAACGTCGCCAGCACGGTCGAGCGCTCGGCGACGAAATTCACGTGGTAGATTCCGGGATACGGCCAGGAAAAGCCCGCAAAACCGACCATGTTGCGCGAGATCGGGCGGTCTGCAGCGAACGTAAGGTCCTTCACCTTCGTTTGCGCGACGATTTCGCCGCTCTCGTGCTCGATGACGACGCGGCAGTTCGAGATCGCCTTCTCCTCGGGGCTGTAAAAACAGAAGACGCCGAACCAGCGTCCCGTCGGCGCCGGAAACTCGGCGGCTTCGATCCCGTCCAGGACGTGATGGAACGAGATCGGCTCGCCCGGTTCGCTGCTAGCGCTTTCGCAAGCGAAGGCCATCATCACGTTCGGCGTGGTTTTCACGTAGGACTCTACGTTTGCGGCAGGAACGGCAAGGAATGGAGCATCAGCATTCGCACGATCAACAGAAGGCGGCTCCCCCCACGAGCGTGACGTTGACGCCGGGAGCCGCGGAAGCGCTCGAAGCGATCAACCTCATCTTGCGGGAGATCGGATATCGCGTGAAAACGGCGTCGCTCGTCGAGGCCGCGCTCGTCGAGCTGCACGAACGATTCACGGAGCCCGGGAAAGCGGTCGAGATCGTGCGGCGGCGCGTCCCCCCGCACTCGGTCGTCTTCCCGCCGTAAGCCGCGGTCTTTAGTCCGGGGCATTGTGAGCCAGCTCGGCCAGCGTGTCGGCGCACGCCAGAAAGACGACGATGCGCGGGTACTTGCGCATCATGTAATCTTTGAGGATGATCGCGTCGCGTCGTCCGTCCTCGTCCATGACGCGTTGCGCTTCCTTTTGAAACTCGTCGAGCAGCGGTACGAGACTGTGAGCGATCTCGCCGAGCCGGGTGTCGGCCATCCTTCGATCCTCTCGTGAAACGTTTTGCGGACGCTGAGATTCTGGGCCTCTATGTCCCGCGCGGACTGAGTTCACCTGTCGCGCCGGGCGAGCAGGTCGCTTGCGTGCGCGCGCACTGCAGTCGTCCCGAATACAAACCCGGAACGCGCGCCCATCGCTGGACGCCCCGCTTCTCGAAACAGCCGGTCATCGAGCTCTGCCCCAACTGTCACCGCGAGCTGGAGACGATGATCGCCGGAGGCTGAGCTAGCGGCGGATCATCGACGCCGAAAGGAGCGCCATCAAGAACGAGAGGATTGCGACGACCATCGCGGTGCGCCGGGCGTTCTTCCATTCTTTGCGGATACCGAGCGCGAACGTCGCCATGCATGCGAGGGCAAAGAGAAACGTGAAAGCCGTAGCGGCGACGTTGCTCATCTTCTCTCCTGTACGTCTACCTCGTCCGGCGGCCTGCCGAGCAAAAGGCATGCCGCCGCCCGGCGTGGTAGCGGAGGCGGCGTGACGACTACGGGCCCCTACACCGCCGACGAAAGCGGGATACTCACCGAGCGCGGCTTGCGCGAAGCGTGCCGGCACGTTTGGCGCGATTCGAACTCGACCGTCATGCTCGGCGGCGACGTGCTCAATTACGAACCGGTCTCGTACGACGACAAACGCGCCTTAGCCGCGCTCAAGGCGCACATCGCGGCCGCCGGCGCGCAGGCTTTTCGCGAAGAGATCTTGCCGAAGCTCGGTTTCGGACCGCCTTCGAAAGG
>JAFAMS010000467.1 GCA_019233165.1 Vulcanimicrobiota bacterium
TGGTATTCGCTCATATCTTCAACGACATGAACCAGACCGTCGTGCCGGCGGCGCTCCCGTTTCTGATCGCCCAGCAGCATCTTTCGTACGCTTCTGCCGCAACGCTCGTCCTCACGCTGACGATTGCCTCGTCGGTCGTTCAACCGGTCTTCGGCTACATCACCGACAAGCGCTCGTTGCCGTGGCTCTTTCCGACCGGCTTGCTGCTCGCACTGACAGGCTCAGGCTTGATCGGGTTCGCGCCGAACTTCGCAGCGCTCGTCGCGTGCACGCTGCTGACCGGAATCGGCGTGGCCGCATTTCACCCCGAAGCTTCGCGTTATGCGAACCTGGTCTCGGGCGACCGGCGCGCGACCGGGATGGGGTTCTTCGGTCTCGGCGGCAACATCGGTTTTGCCAGCGGCCCGATCCTCGTGACGCCTGCGGTCCTTGCATTCGGGTTGAAGGGGACCGCGCTGGTCGTGATCCCCGGAATCCTCTACGCACTGTACGTCGGCTTCTTCCAAGTGCGGCGCTACGCGCAGTTCCGTAAGCGCGCGCGGACCGCGCGCTCGCGGGCCGAGCGGGACGATCGCTGGGGCGCATTCGGGCTCTTGACGACGATGATCGTTCTGCGCTCGATGGCGTTCTTCGGGATCGTGACGTTCACGCCGCTGTTCTTCATCGGAGTTCTCGGGACGACGAAAGCGCAAGGCAACGCGGCGCTGGCGATGACGCTGATCGCAGCCGCACTCGGCACCGTCAGCGGCGGCCGCCTCGCGGATCGCTACGATCGCCGGCTCGTGATCGCGATCTCGTGCGCGCTCGGGGCGCTCCTTGCGGCGGCGATCGGCGTTGCCGCCGGAGCGCACGCGGGGATCGTCGCGATCTGCGTGCTGTTCGTCGTGATGGCGTTCTGTTATCAGTGGGGCTCGACGCCGCCGATCGTCCTCGGCCAGGAGTATCTCCCGACGCGCATCGGGACGGCGTCCGGCGTGACGCTCGGTTTGGCGATCTCGATCGGCGGTTTCGGCGCCCCGCTCCTCGGCCATCTCGCCGATGCGCGCGGGCTGATCGCCGTGATCTTCGCAATCGCCGGCTTGGCACTGCTCGCGTTCTTTGCGACGCTCTCCCTGCCGGCCGTGCGCGAGCGCACCGTTGAGGTTCGAAGCGCTAACCTACAAACCACAGCCACAACGTCGTCGTAAGAAGCATCGCCGGAACGACGGCGAGTCCGAGGCGCAGATACTCCAGCGGAGAGACGTCCACGCCGCGAGCGCGGACTGCTGAGAGCCACAGAATCGTTGCCAGCGAGCCCGTCGTCGTCAAGTTCGGGCCGAGATCGACGCCGGCGACGAACGGATACGCGAGCGTCGGGAAGCCCCCGTGCGACACGATCGTCCCCGAGATCACCGCCACGGGGAGATTGTTGAGCAGATTCGAGGCAAGCGCCGAACCGAACGTCGCCGCAAGGAGCGCGAACAATCGGCCGTCGTGCGCCGCATCGCGGAGGCCGGCCAGCGCGAGCGGGACGGCGCCTTGCCTCGTCACGGCGTCGAGCAGCACGAACATCCCGGCAAGGAGTCCCAGTGTCGGCCAAGCGACGCTGCGCGCAACGGTTCGCACGCCGGAGTTGGCGACGAGGGCGACGAGGACTGCGCCGGCTAGCGCGACCGGCCCCAGCGGAACGTCGTACAGCAGCGCGACGACGTAGGCTGCGGCGACGAGGAGCATGGCGACGAGCGTGTCGCGGACGCGCCGCGTCGGCTGCACGGCTGCGGCGGGCGCGTACGTCCCGTCGAGCGCGGAACGAAAGACGACGAGAAATACTCCAAGGTTGATCGCGAGTGCAAGGGCCATCGGCGGGCCGAGATGCATGACGAAGGAAACGAGCTGGGGGCGCGGGATCACGAGCAGGTTCGCCGGGTTTGAGAACGGCAGCCCGAACGACGCGGTGTCCGCCACGAACGTGCAAGCGTACAAATAGGGTTTTACCGCGATCCCGCGCTTTGCGATCGCGCGATAAACGATCGGCGTGAAGACGATTGCGGTCGCGTCGTTGGAAAGCACGATCGTCAACGCAGCTCCGGCGGCGAAGAGCACGACGAAGAGCCGCCGGCGCGAGCCGCCACCGCGCTCGAGGATGGCGTCGGCGATCCATTCGAAGACGCCGGCGGCTTCGCACGAGGCCGAGATCGCCATCAGCGCGAGGATGAAGAGCAGAACGTTCCATTGCGCGCCGACCGCCGCCAGCGCGGCACGCAGCGGCTCGGCGCCCGCGAGGAGCAGCACGACCGCGCCGGCGGCCGCCCACACCCACTCCGGGATGCGCCTGGGACGAACTCCGACGAGGACCATCGCGCCGAGCGCGACGGCGTAGACTAGCGCAGCGACGGGAATCCCAGCCGGGCCAGCGCCGCATAGGCGACGATCCCGACCGTCGTAGAGAGGTTGAGGCTGCGCACCGTCCCCTCGCGCATCGGGATTCCGACGACGCGCTCGGGATCGCGCTCGAGGAGCGCATTCGGAAGTCCCTTGGTCTCCGAACCGAAGAGCAGCGCGTCGCCGAACCGGTACGGCGCCTCGTCGTAACGCCGTTTCGCCGAGGTCTCGACACACCACAAGCGCTCCGGTGAGAAGGCAGTCAGAAAATCGTCGAGCGATCGGTGGACCACGACGGTGACGTGTTCCCAATAATCGAGCCCGGCACGCTTGAGCTCGCGGTCGTCGATCGAGAAGCCGAGCGGCTCGACCAGATGGAGCGCGCATCCGGTCGCGGCGCACAAGCGCGCGACGTTCCCGGTGTTCGGCGGGATCAGCGGCTCGACGAGGACGAGGTGCAGCGGTGCGGCCGCCGCGGCGTCGCCGCCGGCGATCCGCGACTGCGGCTGCGCGCTCACCGGTTGGCGAGCTGGACCGTCGGGATCTCCGGAGGCGCGATCACGTACGCGACCCCGCCGTGCTCGAGCCAGAGCCGTTCGAAGGCCGCACGCTTGTAGACCACTCGGATTTGCGGCTGCGCCGGATCGTTGAGAACCGGATCGCCGTGCGCGTCGAAACCGCGCAGCACCGCGACGTGGCCGTCCGAGGCGGGGAGC
>JAFAMS010000500.1 GCA_019233165.1 Vulcanimicrobiota bacterium
TGCTGAACCCCCCTTCCGGACCGACGATCGCGAGGATCGAGTGCGCGTCGCCGCGCGCGCGCAACGCGTCGCGCAACGGCACGCCGCCGAGCTCCCAGGCGAAGAGCGCGAGAGCGTAGCCGGAGAGTGTGCCGAGGAGCGTCTGGAGTGCGAGCGGCTCGTCGACGTCGGGGACGTGCGTACGTCCCGATTGCTGCGCTGCGGCGCGCGCGATCTTGCGCCAACGCTCGAGCTTGTGCGCGCTCGCGTCGGCGATCGTCCGCGACGTGTGCAACGGGATGATCCGCGCGACGCCGAGCTCGGTCGCCTTCTCGACGATCGAATCCATCTTCGTTCCCTTCGGGATCGCTTGCGCGAGAACGAGCGTCTTCGAGCTCTCCACCTGCGCCGCGGCGAGCGCCGACTCGAGACGGGCGACGACCGCTCCCCGACGGGGATTCGCTTCGATGACGGCCTCGAAGCTTTGCGCCGCCGAGTCGACGACCACGATCCGGTCGCCGCCGCCCATCCGCAAGACGTCCGCGATCTTGTGCGCGTCGTCGGCGGGAAGGCGCACGGCGTCGCCGACCGCGTGGCGGCCTTCGACGAAGAAACGATCGCGCGGCACGAGCGGCTACTCGGCCTTGAACGCGTCCTTCACCCGTTCGAAAAACGAACGCTCTTCGATCCGGTCGCCGCCGATGCTCGCGTATTCTTCGAGGAGCTCGCGCTCGCGTTTGCTCAACTTCGACGGAACGATGACGTGAACGGTCACGAGCAAATCGCCGCGGCCGGCGCCGCGCACCGTCGGCATCCCGTGGCCGCGCATGCGATAGAGCGAACCCGTCTGCGTCCCCGGTGCAATCTGCAGCTCGAGGGGACCTTCGAGCGCTTCCACCCCGATCACCGCTCCGAGCGCGGCTTGCGGAAAACTGATCGGGACGTCGAGGTACAGATCGGCGCCGTCGCGACGGAAGCGCGAATGGCGCGCGATCGAGAGGAACACATAGAGATCGCCCGGGCCTCCGCCCCGAACCCCGGCTTCGCCGTTCCCGGAGATGCGAATCCGGCTCCCGTCATCGACGCCTGCCGGGATCTTCACCGTCAGCGTCTTCTCGGTCTCGGTTCGGCCGCGGCCGCCGCAGGTCTCGCACGGAGTCGGGATCGTTTGCCCGCTTCCGCCGCACTTCGTGCAAGTGCTTTGCGTGACGAATTGCCCGAGCGGCGTTTGCCGTACGGTGCGTTGCGCGCCCGTGCCGCCGCAGCGGTCGCAAGCGACGATCAGCGTCCCCGGCGCCGCGCCGCTTCCTTTACATGCCGCGCACGCGGTCAGGTGTTTGTAGGTGATCTCCCGCTGCGTCCCTTCGAACGCTTCTTCGAGCGTGACTTGGAGATCGTAGCGGAGGTCTTGCCCGCGCAGCGGACCTTGACGCTGCTGCGTTTGCGTGCGCCCGCCGCCGCCGAAGAACATGTCGAAGATGTCGCCGAAACCTTCCGAGCCGAACCCTGCAAAAGGATTCGTCGGCGGCGGTTGCCCGTTGACGGCGGCATGTCCGTACGTGTCGTAGAGCTGGCGTTTCTGCGGATCGCTCAGGACGGAATACGCTTCGTTGATCTGCTTGAAATGCGCCTCGGCGGCGACTTTGTCGGTCGCGACGTCGGGATGATACTTGCGCGCCAAGCCACGGTACGCGCGTTTGATCTCGACTTCGGTCGCCGTGCGCTTGACGCCGAGCAGCTCGTAGAAGTCCGCGGGCATCGTTACCGCAGTTCGACGTCTTGAAGGTAAGCGCCCAGCGAGCCGGCCGTCCCGCTCGCGAGCGCCATCAATCGCCCGTACGGCATCCGCCGAGGTCCGAGGATCGCGAGCAATCCGGTAGCGTGGTCGCCGATGCGATAGGGCACCGTCACGAGGCTGCACTCTGCAATCTCGTCCGAGCCGAGCTCGTGTCCGATCTTCACGTGCGCGCCGTCGCCGCGCGCCGCGGTCGAGAGCGATTCGGCCAAGAGATCGTACAGACGCTTCTGTTCCTCGACGATCCGCAAGATCGAGCGGAGCTTGCGCAGATCGTGAAATTCCGGTTGGTCGAGCAGGTTCTGGGCGCCGGCGGCCGCGATCAGCGGATCGGCGGGATCGGCAGCCTCCTCGAACGCGTGCCGCACGGCATCGCGCATCTCGTTCCCAAGGCCGAGCTCCATAACGGCCTTTGCGATCGCCGCCGGCGTGATCTCGGTCAAGAGCCGTCCGCCGAAGCGTTCGTTGAGCAAGTTCGAAAGGCGCGTCAAATCGTCGGCGCTCAGCTCGTCGCCGAATTCGAAGACGGTTTGGGTCGGCGTCCCAAGCGACGTCACGACGACTGCGAGTCCGGTGCGCGAGGAGAGCCAGATCATTTGGATGTGCCGGAACGTCTGCGTCGAGCGCGCCGGCGCGATGACGAACGCAAGACTGCGCGAGAGCTGGCCGAGAAGCCGCGTCGTCTGCTCGATGACGCCGTCGAGCTGGCGGCTCGCTGCGCGAAACTCATCCTGAATCCGGCGCTGGTCTTCCGCCGGCAGCGATTCGGGCGCCATCAGGTCGTCGACGTACGTGC
>JAFAMS010000525.1 GCA_019233165.1 Vulcanimicrobiota bacterium
CAAGAAAGAGGGGATAGAAGTCCGGATCGCGCCGCGAAAGCGTCGTCGTCCCGACGTGCACCGAGACGTCGTCCCTCACCGAGGGAACCGCGGCGGAGGCGGGCTTCGGAAGCGGGATAGGCTTTTGGTCGGGATTCGGCTTCGGCCCGTCGGCCGTCCAATCGCCGAACTTACCCGCCACGAGGGCGCGGACGTCCTCCGGCTTCACGTCGCCGACCACGACGATTCGGGCGAGATCGGGCCGGTAGTAGCGCGTCGCGTAGTCGCGCAGATCGGCGATCGAGATGGCTTTGATCGAGGCTTCGGTTTGCTCGCGCAGCGACGGATCGCCCGCGGGAAGAAGCAGCTTCGTAAACGCGCGGCTTGCGAGATAGTCGGGGTTGTTCCGGCGCTGGGAAATCGTCGCGAGATCTTGCGTCCGCACGAGATCGACGTAGTTCGTCGGGAACGCCGGATTGCGGATCGAGTCGGCGATGAGGTCAAGCAGCGGCTCGAGATCCTTGGCGAAACCGTGCGCCGAGAACGATTGGCCGAGCGAGACGTCGGCGGCGAGATCGTCGGTGACCTTGCGCTGCGCCTGAAAGTCGTACTTCTTACTACCGTAGCCGAGCAGATCGCTCGTCATTCCGCCGAGCCCGACTTTGTCGGCCGGATCGAACGCCGGCGAGCTGCGAATCGTCCCTGCGACGAAGACGGTCGGGTTCGCGTGGACCTCCTGAACGTAGAGCTTGAGTCCGTTGGGAAGGGTAAATGCAGCCGGATGCGTCTTGCTGACGTTCGTAATCGGTTGCGCGAGCGCGAGTTTGACCCACTGCGGCTCGACGATCGGACCGCTCGGGGCGCGCGAGCTGAAGTTGTCGCTGACGCTCGAGGTCGTCGCTCCGCCGCGCGTCCCCGGCTTGGGCCGCTGCGGGGTGAGCTCGCCGGCGACGCCGAGCGTCGCGAGCTGATTGGAGAGGACCGCATTGGCGTCCGCAACGGTGACCGCTGCGACGTCGGCATCGAAGCTCTCCGGATCGCGCCGAGCGACGCCGATCGCGTACCCGTAGCGATCGCCCAGACCGCTGATCGAATCGCGCGCGTAGATCGCCTCCGCCGCGACCGCGCGTTTCGCGGCGTCGACGAGGTCCGCGGGAACGCCTGAGGCGCGCATCGAGGCGAGGGTCGCCTCGAACGCTTTGCGCGCGTCCGCCGGCGTCTTCCCCGGCGCAAGGACGAAGAGAACGTGCATCGTCCCCGAGTGGAGCGTCGTGTCGTCGAACGCCTGATACCCGAGCGTGATCCCGCTCTCGACGAGCGCTTTGTAGAACGGCGAACGTTGGTTGTCGATCACCGAGGCGACGACGTTCGTCGCGGCGGTCCCCTTGTCGAGATCGCCTTCAGTTCGATACGCGAGATCGAGCACCGTGTAGGGATAATCGGCTTTCACGGAAACCGTCGCATCGCGCGGAGGCGCCGGAAGCGCCGGCGCGCCCTCGGCCGGGAGCGTGCGCGCGGGGATTGGGCCGAAGTACTCTTGCGCCCATCGGAAGACATCGTCGGGCTTCACGTCCCCGGTGACGACGAGCGTTGCGTTGTTCGGCGCGTACCACTCTTCGTAGTATTTGCGCAAATCGGAGGCCGTCGAACGCTCGACGTCGGCTTTCTCGCCGAGTGCGGTCAAACCGTATGGCGAATGGGGGAACGCCGCGCGCCGGACTGCGTCGTAGAGCTTGAAGATCGGTTGGCTGTAGTCGTTCTCGATCTCGCTGAGCACCGCGCCCTTCTCGAGCTTCCAATCGCTCTCTTTGAGCGAGAGGTGCGCGAGCCGGTCGGCATCGATCCGAATCGCGAGCTCGACTTTATCGGACGGCAGGACGTAGTAGAAGTGCGTCGTGTCGTTCTGCGTCTGCGCGTTCACGAGCGCGCCGAGCCGCGCCGAAACGTCGTCCAGCCCGCCTCCGGAAAGCTCCGGCGTCCCCCGGAACATCATGTGTTCGAGCCCGTGCGCGAGCCCGGTCTTGCCTTTGGTTTCGTAGAGCGAGCCGAACCGCACCCAGAGCTGCTCTTGCGCGACCGCCGCGGCGTGATCCTCGACGACGACGACTTGGAGCCCGTTGGCGAGCGTTCGCGTCGAATAGACTTTCGCAGGCGGGAGCGGCGCCGAAGGGATCGCGGTTTGAGCGACCGC
>JAFAMS010000070.1 GCA_019233165.1 Vulcanimicrobiota bacterium
TCTCCCCGAGCGACTTGATGTTCGCGATCACGTAGCCGACGCTCCCCACCTCGAGCTCGTCGGTCTTGCGCATCTCGGGCTTGAAGACGCCGACTTCGACGCACTCGAAGACGCGCCGGTGCGCCATCGACATGAAACGGGTCCCGCTGCGCAGCGTGCCGTCGAAGACGCGCGCGTACGCTACGACGCCGCGGTACGGGTCGAACTGCGCATCGAAGACGAGCGCGCGCAGGAACTCGTCGCTTCCTTTGGGCGGAGGGATGCGTTGCACGATTGCTTCGAGGATCTCTTCAATCCCGATCCCCTCCTTGGCGCTCGCAAGGATCGCCTCGGAACGGTCGATGACGAGCAAATCCTCGACCTCGCTCAGGATGCGCGGCGGATCGGCAGAGGGCAAGTCGATCTTGTTGATCACCGGGATGATCGTAAGGTCGTGCTCGAGCGCGAGATGATAGTTGGCGAGCGTCTGCGCCTCGATCCCTTGCGCCGCGTCGATCACGAGCAGCGCCCCTTCGCAGGCTGCGAGCGAACGCGAGACTTCCGACGAGAAGTCGACGTGCCCCGGCGTGTCGATGAAGTTCAGCTCGTATGTCTTCCCGTCGCGCGCCTTGTAGGAGAGCGTGACCGGGTGCGCCTTGATCGTGATCCCCCGTTCGCGCTCCAAGTCCATCGCGTCGAGGAGCTGGTCCGCCATGTTCCGCTGCTCGATCGTGCGCGTGATCTCGAGCAGACGATCGGAGAGCGTCGTCTTCCCGTGGTCGATATGTGCGATGATGCAGAAGTTGCGGACGAGGCCGGCGCCGGTCACGCGCGACCGCTTAGATTCCGTAGCAGGCGGTGCGCAACTCCTGAACGACGATCGTGCCGTTGACGAAATAGATCACCAAGAGAACGATGAGGAACGCCAAATCGAAGCCGCCGAGCGGCGGGATGATCCGGCGAATCGGCACGAGCACCGGCTCGACGAGCATCGCCAGATAGTCAGTCCAACGCCCGCGGATGCTCGGAATCCACGAGACGACGGCGTAGACGATCATGATGATCGAATAGATTTGGAGAATCCGATAAACGATCCACCATATGCCACACATGTCGTTATCTACCGCCTAAGCGTCCCAGAGGTGTCGAGGCTGAGGATTTTGGCGCCGCGGCCTTCCAGGAACGGCGCCGGGTCGATCGCCTTGCCGTCTTCCATCACTTGATAGTGCAGGTGCGGCCCGGTCGCTTCACCGGTCGAGCCGACTGCGCCGATCGGAGCGCCTTTGACGACGCTCTGACCGTCCACCACCGCGATCCGCGAGAGGTGGCAGTACCACGTGCGGATCCCGTTTCCGTGATCGATCTCGATCTTCTTTCCGTATCCGCCGTCCCACCCGGCCCAGACGACCGTCCCTTTCGCCGCGGCACGGACGACGTCGCCGTAGTCCGCCGCGAGATCGACGCCGCGATGAAATTCCGGAAACGGCGAGGTGCGGAAACCGAACGAGGACGCGATCTCGCCGTTTCCCGCGGGAACGATCGATGGGACGCGCGCGAGCATCTCGACCCGCGCGATCGCCTCCAACCGTCGCAAGTTCAACACGCGCGCAACCAAGCGTCGAAGCTCGAGCGTGTCCTTGCGCGCCCGCTCCGAATCGCGGGCGACTCGCGCCAACCTCGATTCGACGCCTACGAAGCTCGTGACGCGGTGCGGCCCCATCGCGTGCGTCGAGCTCCGTCGCTTTGTCGAGCCGATCCCGATCGCGTGCCGGATCTCGGCATTCTGCCGCTCGAGCCGGCGCAGCTCAACGGCGAGGCGGCTCGCCTGAGCGTCGATCGCACCGAGCTTCGCCTTCTGCTGCGCGCCGACCGCCTCCAACTGCGCGACGTGCTGCCCGGCGGCGCGCAGCTCGAGCGCGTGCATCCCTACCGCCCCTGCAAAGAAGATGAAAGCGAGCCCCACGATCAGCGCCAGCTCGCGCCGCCCAAGCTCGAGTTTGATCGGGAGTTGAATCTTCACGCTTTCGCCGCTCGGGCCGCCTCGATCGCCGCGAGCTCCTCCTTAGAGGCGTCCTGGACAGACGAGAACCCGCGGACCGCTTTCCCGTACGTGCGGGTGTCTTCGCGAGAGTAGATGCTCGAGATCACGACGCCGTCGCCTTCCTTATTGAGAAGTGCCAGCGCATACGACAGATCGGACCCTACGTCGTCGAACGCGTTATAGCGGACGAAGCCTACGCGCGGGACGGCCACCTTCCCGATTCGCTCGAGCTCGGCGAGGCGCTCGTCGCTGCGAGCCTGCTTCGCCACGGCTTCCTCCGCCATGCGCTCCAGCCGGGCGAACCGTTCCGTCGCGCGTCCGGCGGCGCCGCCGCCGAGCGCCTCGTCATGGAGCGCGGAGGTGCGCCGCAGCGCACGCAAGGC
>JAFAMS010000290.1 GCA_019233165.1 Vulcanimicrobiota bacterium
ACGTTCGCATCGTCGAGGTCGTCAATGCGCGGCATCCCGGCACTGCAACCTTTTGTGCGATCGACGGCATGGACCATCTTCTCTTCAAAGAAGCTACGCCGAAAGCCGCGCTCGATTGCTCGGAGGTTAGAATGGTTAAGCTCTACACGCAACCGGGTTGAAGCAGCTGTCTGCGAGCGAAAGAGTTCCTTTCGTCCCGACAGGTTGAGTTTACGGCCGTCGACGTCGCCAAAGACCCCGCCGGCATGGACGAGCTGCGCGCCCTCGGCGCCTTGATGGTCCCCGTCGTTGCCGTCGGCGGGCGCTGGGTCCCAGGCGGCGTCCTGGATGAGGTCGCCAAGTTCCTCGGCCTCGAGCAGATCGCTCACCCGATGCTCGCGCCGGACGTCCTGAGCGTGAAGCTCGACGAAGTGATGGCGGCGGCACAGCGTTACATTCTCGCCTTTCCGCGCGCGAAGATGGGGATGACGGTTCCGGGCCGCGAGAAACGCGATATGCGCGAACTCTCATATCATATCTTCGCGATTCCGATCGACTTCATCACCGTGAAAGACGGCGAACACTATACGCAGGGCAACAAACCGATCCCGGAATCGGTGCAGACTCCGGAGCAGATCGCAGCGTACGGCGCCGAAGCTCGAAGGACGATGAAAGAGTGGTTTGCGGCGCAAACCGACGCGACGTGGAACCGAATGCTCTCGACGAGCTATGGAAATCAGAACATGCATCACTACTTCGAGCGTTCCACCTGGCACGCGGCGCAACACGTGCGGCAGCTCGCCGCAATGCTCGAAATGGCGGATGGTCAGGTCCCCGACAAGCTCCCCGAGAGTTTTTTCGAGGGGCTGCCGCTCCCGGAACGGCTGTGGGAGTAGGGGCTGCGTAGAGCTCCACTCTTGTCGGCGCCTCCGATGTCGCAGCGCTGAGCAAGACGATATAGTCGAACTCGGCGTACAACTCCACTTGCTCATCCGAGCACCCGGCCAGAAAGAACGGAGCTCGATGTCCGCTACATCTCGATGGGTCTCCCGTAAGACTGACATCGAGGTGACATCAGCGGCGGGCGGCCGATGCGGCCAGGCCGAAGGCCGCCCGGACATCGGTCACCATGAAGTCACACGAGCCGGTTCGCGAACTCCTCCGCAAGCTACGTAAGCCTCACGCGCTCGCACGCGATCCGCTGGCGCAAGCGTTGCAGCGCGCGCTCCGCGCGCCGACGCCGGCGGCGGCGGTGCGGCAAGTCGTCGACGACGCGCTGCGTGGCTTTGACGAGCGGATCGGAGCGAGCATCAGGCGCTGCGAACTCGACGGCCAAAAGGCGCTTGCCGCCGCGCTCGAAGCGCACGTCTGCACGCGGCAGTTCTATCGCTATCGCGCGACCGCGTTCGCGGCGATCGGGCAGCGCATCGAGGCCGTCCTCAGCACGCACGTGTGCGCGGAGCCGCCGACGAGCCCGAGCCGTCTCGACGCGGCGATCCTCTGCAGCGAAGCGCGCGAGGCCTGGCGGAAACGCACGCTTGGAGGATTGCAAGCCGCGCTCGAGGCTTACGAACGTTGCGCTCGCGAATATCCGCGGTACGCGCCGGCCCACGTCGGCGTCGCCGACGCCTATCTCAATCTGGCGGGGTATTGCCTGGTCGCGCCGGGACCCGCCTTCACGCGCGCCGACGACGCGCTCAGGCGCGCGCTGGCACTCGACGAAGGATGCGCCGGCGCGTACGCCTCGCGCGCCGATCTTGCGTTCTTCGCAAACGATCGAACCGGTGCGGCCGCGGCGCTCGAGCACGCGCTGCGGCTCGATCCGACGCTCGCAGCGGCGTACAACAACACGGCTTGGCATGCGATTCTGGGCGGCGACCCGCAAGCTGCGTTCGGATGCGTCGCGCGCCTGCTCGAAGCCGAGCCGGGGATCGTCGAGCACCGAATTGTGTTCGCTATCGCGCTGGCGAACCTGGGCCGGCGCGGCGAGGCGATCGCGATCCTCGAACGGATTGTCGCGGCGCATCCCGAGAGCGACTTGGCGCGCTATCGGCTGGGCGTCGTACAAATTCAAGCCGGCGCGTACGCGGACGGTCTTGCGAATCTAGGCCGAATCGAACCGGCGGCGTACGGGGAGTTCCTAATCGCGTATCTCGCCGTCGGCGAAGTGGGACTCGGCGAGCGTGACGCCGCGGAGGCGCGGCTGAACGCGCTCCGGCGCGCAAGCAGCGAGCGATACGTCTCGCCGTTCTGTGTCGCGCTCGTCGAATCGGCGCTGCGGCGCTACGATGCGGTCGGGATCTCGCTGCGGCGCGTCGCGCGCGAGGATCCGGTCTCCGTGTGGTTCGTCGGTTCGGATCCGTGTTTCGACGAGGCCCGCAAGCGCGGCGCGATCCCGGCGAAGGCTTGCTAGCGCTTCACAGGCCCCAGAAGCTTCTCAGCGTCTGCGCTGAGGATAGTCGCGAGGCGCCTATGGACGACTTGAGACGACAAGCTAAAAATGGTGGACATGGCCGCGACGCTTAGCGACTTGGCGCGCTATCGGCTGGGCGTCGTACAAATTCAAGCCGGCGCGTACGCGGACGGTCTTGCGAATCTAGGCCGAATCGAACCGGCGGCGT
>JAFAMS010000298.1 GCA_019233165.1 Vulcanimicrobiota bacterium
CCGACGCGGAGTACGATCACCAATTCCGCTTGGATAGGCTCTCGGATCATTCGGCCATCGTCGTGACGCTCGACCTCTCGATTAGGGTATAGGTCTCCCAACCTGACGCTGTTCGGCATCAAGCTCATCGGCCTGAGCCACACGACCGGCGAAACGCGCGTTTTCTACCATCTCACCGACAACTGGGTGGAGATGGGATTGCGGTTCTTGGTTCCCGATCACGGCTCTCGGGAAATCAAGGACAAGATGTCGCGGCAGATCATCGCGGAATTCGAGAAGGAGAAGATCTCGATCGCTTCGGGCACGTACGACGTCGTTGGGTTCCCGCCGATCCGGCTCGACGAGGGCTCACTTCAAGCGATCGCGCAGGGCAGGCGGCTTCGAGACCCATAGGACTTCGCGGCAATCCTTGTGGAGATGGGGGGACTCGAACCCCCGACCCCTTACATGCGAAGCAAGTGCTCTACCAGCTGAGCTACATCCCCACGAGTGCCGTTTTGGGCAACGCGAGGGATTATATCCGGCGTCCGGTCTCCCTGTCAAAGGCAGGCCGCTTGCGCTGGTCAAACGGAGCGCAAGGAGGTCTTCATGCTAGTGAAAGGACTCGGCGCCGTCGTGCTGATCGCCGCGATGAGCGGGAGCACGACGTTGCGCGACTCGCACGCTTCGTTCAAGCAAGCACTCGCGGCGTGCTCCGGAGCGCTAGGTTCCGTCACCTTCGCCCTCGGTCATGCGCGCGTCGCGGCGGCGCCGGGCGTCGACAGCGACGAATCGTTCGGCGATGCCGGGAAGGTCAACGTCGTCTTGCAAGACGGCGGCAGCTCGAAGGCGGCGAAGCTCTCGATCGATCAGTCTAAACGCACGATCTCCGCGAAAAACGTTCGCGTCGAGGCGCACGGCACGATCGCCTGCATTTTGCCCGATTGAGCGACTAGGTCAGCTTCCCGACCGATCTCTCGAGCGCGCTCCATGCTTGCGCGCCGAAGACGTCTTTCTGCTTCGCGTAAAACGGACCGAGCTTTGCTCGGAACGTCGACGTGTCGGCATCGTTGAAGGTCAAGCCCTGCGTCTTCAGCTTCTCGGCGAGTGAATCGTTGTAGCGGCCGGTATCGTCGCGCGAGATCTTCGCCCACTTCGCAACGACCCGCTCGGCCGTCGAACGGATATCGGCCGGCAGCGCCTTCCAGGCGTCGTTGTTCGCGATGAGCCAATATCCCGTCCACATGTGGTTTGTGACGCTCAGATACTTCTGCACTTCGTAGACCTTGCCGGTTTCGATGATCGCATAGGGATTCTCTTGACCGTCGATAATGTGCGTCTGTAACGCCGTGTAGACCTCGGCGAAGTTCATCGGCGTCGGGTTCGCGCCGAGCGTCTTGAAGAGATCGAGCCAAATCGCCGACGCCGGCGTTCGAATCCGGAATCCCGCCAGATCGGCGGCCGTTCGAATTGGATGCGTGCTCGAGGTGATCTGCCGGTAGCCGTTCTCCCACATGTTGGGGAAGCCGTAAATCCCGCGCTCGAGCATCTGCGCTCGAACGAGCGCGCCGACGTCGCCGTCCATCGTCGCGAACGCTTGCGCGCGCGACTTGAAGATGAAGCCGACGCCGTCGATCGCGGCCAGAGGCACGACCGAAGCCATAATTCCGCCGGTGAAATGCAACATCTGCACGGCGCCGGAGCGGAGTTGCGTGAGCAGCGCCGTGTCGCCGCCGAGCTCCGAGTTCGGGAAGACCTGCACCTCGAAGCGCCCGTTCGTCGCCGCTTTGATCTCCTCGAACATTTTTCGGGCGTCGATGTTCAACGGGTGGTCGATCGGAGCCGGGCTGCCGTATTTCCACGTGATCTCGGCCGCGCGCAGAGGGCTGCGGACGATCGCGATCGAGGCGAAGGCCGCCGCTCCCGCGATCGCGGCACGGCGAGTCGGTAGGGCGATTTTCTTAACGCAACGCATCGGCCGCGGTCTTCGCTCGGATCGAGCCGATTCCCGTGACGGCATCGTAGCCCGGCTTCACCACGCACCCGCGCGTCGCGATATCGGGGCAGCCGTAGACGAGCGGCGGCGGTGACGGGAGCACGCCTTTGAAATTGAGCGGCAGGGACGGCCGCGGGGGACGGATGTTGTTGTCGAGATAGCCGCGGTCGTTGTCGCGGACGACGTCGTGGAATGCGCCGGGGGCGCGCTGCGCCAGCAGATACAAGTCGGCCGGCACGACGATCCGTTTCGGCGCGACGACCTTGGCGTTAATGGCCGCGATCTGCGCGCCGGCGATCGCGACGCTCTCGCTCGTCCCGCCGATCCCGCCCGAGGCGTAGTGGTGCCAGAAGACGCGGATATGACCGGAGGCATCGGCCGAGATGTCGGGGACGATTCGCACTTTCACCGACGCCGGTGTGAATTCGAATTCGCTGGGCGCATTTTGCCATGCGGGTCGCGGCTCGGTCGAAAGGCCGCCACCGCTCGCATGGAGGCCGTCGTTCCACGGGCCTTCGTCGAGCGGGCCGCCGGTGCGCCGTTCGCCGACTTGCGTTCCTCCGACGCAGATGACGATCGCGAGCACGCACGGATAGGTCACCGCCGCTCTATTCTGGCCCGGTAGCCGCGTGCCGAACGCACCGTCGTCGCCCGACGGGACCACAATCGGGATCCCGCGTACCGCTGCTTCGAGATACGGGATCGGCGTCGGCCCGAAATCTTCTTCGACGCTGCGGCCGAGAATCGGCGCGAGCGCAAACGGAAAAACAATCGTTTGCGTCGCCGGATCGTCGAGCGCGCGCTGGAGTTGGAGCGAGCCGTCGTTTCCCGGCGCGCAGACGTCGTCGTAACGTAAGTCGATCTTGGCAAGCGGCGCTACGGTCAGCGCGGCGTCGATGTCGAGCGTCGCTTCTTGGCCGCGGTCGTCGCGCTCGCAGACGGCGCCGGCCGGTTTGTCGACGACGACGGTCGTGCGAACGTTCTCGGCGACGGCGCCTTTCGGTGCGCCCGGACTCGAAAGGAAGAACGCGACGTCGGCCGGGTCGTGCCGGTCGCCGGAATCTTCGATCATCGTCAGCCGAGCGTCGGCACCGTCGAGCGTGTCGTAGAGCTCGGCGAAGCGCTGCGGCGAGTACCACGCTCCGCGGAAATCGCTGGGAGCGCCCGTGTTCACTTGCGCGAGGTGCGGCGTAAAACCGGTGACCGCACCGTGCACCGCGCGCACGCCCGTGACGGGGAGCGTGAGCGGCGTCGTCGGCGCGACGGCGACGTGGGCGCCGTTCTCGAACGTCGCGTACTTCGTTTTGAATGCGCGCTCGGCTTCGGCGATCGAGAGGTTGCCTCCGACGACGAGCCGGTTCGAGGAGACGTACACGTCGCGGCCGCCGTTCTCGCGCAAGAGCGCCGCGAGCGCTTCCAGCTCGGCGGGTGCGCGGCCGAAGCGAGCGACGAACGCTTCCCGGGTGAGAAAACGATGAAAATCGGGCGAGCCCGGGTCGCCCACTGCGAGCGCGAGGCGGTCGAGCGTCGGGTCCCTGGGAGCGAGCTCGAACTCGATCCGCAGTCTCGCCGCCGCGTCAACGGTCGAAAGGCGCTGCATTCCGGCAAGGCGAGCGAGCGGGGGCGAGTACTGTGACGGCGCTGCGTCAGTACGTTGCACCAGCGGCGTTGCGACGAGTACAATGAGGGCCAATCGCCGGAGGACGGGATGCAAAGGTCAGCCTTTCTAGGATGCTTGGCTTGTGCCGCAGTCGGCGCGGAGCTCGCAGGAGCCAAACCTGCGCTCGCGCTCGACGAAGGGGCAATCGGACAACAGGTTTACGACGACCTGCGCGATGGGGGCGAGATCCTTTTCGATTCGCCGTACTACGAACATCTCAACGAAGTGGGGCAGATCATCTCGGAGACCGTCGGCAGCCGGTACTCCGTGCCGATTCGTTTTTACATCGTCAAAGGCGACTCGGCGAATGCGTTCTCGGTCCCCGGCGGAAACATTTACGTCAACGAGCCGCTGATCCGGCTGGCGTCGAATCGCGACGAGCTCGGCGGCGTCCTCGGGCACGAATCCGGCCACATGGTCCAGCACCACGTCGCCAAACGCATGGCGAAGCTGCAGACGATGGGTACGCTCGCCGGGATCGGCTCGATCCTCGCGAGCATCGCGGTCCCCGGCGTCGGCGGAATGATCGCATCGAATGCGGCCGACTACGCCAGCAACATGATGATCGCCGGCGTCGACGCGAACGTCTCCCGTCATATCGAGTCCGAGGCGGATCACGTCGGTGCGGATATCGTCGCCCAGACCGGCGTCCTCAATCCCTGGGGGATGGTCTGGTTCTTCGAAAAGATGACGAAGAAGTACGGACAGGGCGGAAACTACTGGCTGCGCACGCATCCGCTCGACTCGGTGCGGATCGCGGGACTCGAAGAACACTTCCAGCAGAATCCGCAGATCTTCGGCAAGTTCAAGAATACCGAAGCGGTCGACGAAGAGTACTGGTAGGCGCCGCAGGCTCTTCGTCGGCGTCGCACTCGATGAGGTAACGCGCGCCGCGTCGCGGACGGTTTGAACGAGCAGGGAGAACCGGCGATCTTCTTTTCGCGTGCCTACCCACGCCAA